>CAZLUS010000033.1:4063-20117 GCA_964562775.1 uncultured Flavobacteriaceae bacterium
GTAAAAGAAACCAACTGCGAAGATGTTTTTACTCTTGAAGATTTATCCGAAGAACAAAATATGATGCGTACAAGCACTAAAGAGTTTGTAGATAGAAAAATTTGGGCGCATTGGGAACGTTTTGAAAATAAAGATTACGCATATACAGAAGAATGTATGCGTGAAGCAGGTGAACTAGGATTACTTAGTATTGCTGTACCTGAAAAATACGAAGGTATGGGAATGGGCTTTGTCTCTACTATGCTTGTATGTGATTATATTTCTGGAGCTACAGGGTCTTTTAGTACTGCTTTTGGTGCTCATACTGGTATTGGCACTATGCCTATTACACTTTATGGAACTGAAGAACAAAAACAAAAATACGTACCTAAATTAGCTTCTGGAGAATGGTTTGGTGCTTACTGCCTAACAGAACCAGGTGCAGGTTCTGATGCTAATTCTGGAAAAACTAAAGCAGTACTTTCTAAAGATGGAAAGCACTATAGCATCTCTGGGCAAAAAATGTGGATTTCTAACGCGGGCTTCTGTAGCGTTTTTATTGTATTTGCTAGAATAGAAAACGATAAAAATATTACCGGTTTTATTGTCGAAAACGACCCAAGTAATGGAATTACATTAGGAGATGAAGAAAAAAAATTAGGAATACACTCCTCCTCTACTAGACAAGTATTTTTTAGTGAGACTAAAGTTCCCATAGAAAATATGCTTTCTGATAGAGGTAATGGCTTTAAAATAGCCATGAATGCGCTTAATGTAGGCCGTATTAAATTAGCTGCTGCTTGTTTAGAAGCACAACGACGTGTTATTAACGAAGCTACTGTATATGCAAACGAGCGTATACAATTTAAGACTCCTATAATGAATTTTGGTGCCATACAAGCTAAAATAGCAGATATGACAACCAATGCATATGTTGGTGAAGCTGCTTGTTACCGTGCAGCTAAAAACATTGAAGATAGAATTGCAATTCGAGAGGCTGAAGGAAACTCACATCAAGAAGCAGAGCTTAAAGGTGTAGAAGAATATGCTATAGAATGTTCTATCCTTAAAGTTGCTGTATCTGAACACGTACAACACACTACAGACGAAGGAATACAAATATTTGGAGGAATGGGCTTTAGTGCCGACACACCAATGGAATCTGCATGGAGAGACGCTCGAATTGCTCGTATCTACGAAGGTACCAACGAAATTAACAGAATGCTTGCTGTAGGGATGTTAGTAAAAAAGGCGATGAAAGGGCATGTAGACTTACTAGGTCCAGCTACGGCTGTAGGCGAAGAGCTAATGGGAATACCATCTTTTGATACTCCAGATTTTTCTGTGCTTTTTGCAGAAGAAAAAGACTTAATTAAAAGATTAAAAAAGGTGTTTTTAATGGTTGCTGGTAGCGCTGTACAAAAATTTGGACCTCAACTAGAAGAGCATCAACAACTGTTAATGTCTGCTTCAGATATATTAATTCAAATTTATATGGCAGAATCTGCGATTTTAAGAACCGAGAAAAATGCAAAAAGATTTGGCGAAGAAGCACAAGCTACGCAAATAGCGATGTCTAAATTGTATTTATACAGGGCCACAGATACTGTTATTCAAAAAGGAAAAGAAGCTATCGTTTCTTTCACCGAAGGTGATGAGCAAAAAATGATGCTCATGGGATTAAAGCGTTTTACAAAATATGCTAATCAACCTAATGTTGTTGCACTACGCGAGCAAATAGCAGCTAAAGTATCAGCTGATAAAGGCTATACTTTCGATTAATTAAACCCAAAATTTTTATTTAGACATAAATAAAAACCGTCCTCCGTTTGGTAGGCGGTTTTTTATTTGGTTACTATTGTAGAAGCATCTAATTTTATCCAACGATGCATAAACTTCTACAAAAAGTATATTCCTCTGAAGATTTTAAAACTACAGGGCATGAATTAATTGATACACTTTCAAAGCACATTCGTCAAGTTTCGGATGAGAATTTGAATGCTGTTATCAATTGGGTGGCGCCAAATGACTCGTTATTCTTTTGGAAAGATTTTCTTGAAAATGGAAAGTCTGAAGTGCTTTTTAAAGAAGTATTAAAACGCTCTACACATCTACATCATCCTAAATACATCGGACATCAAGTAGGGCCCGCTGCACCTATAACCGTTTTAACATCAATGATTAGTGCCATTTTAAACAATGGTACTGCTGTTTATGAAATGGGAATGGTAACCAACCCTATGGAACGCATAATCACAGAGCTCTTGTGCAATAAAATAGGGTATAGCTCTAAATCAAGTGGATTTTTAACCTCAGGAGGCACCTTAGCAAACTTAACAGCTATGTTGACTGCGCGCAAGGCAAAAGTAGCAACAGACGTATGGAATGAAGGGCATACCAAGAACCTAGGCATTATGGTCAGTGAAGAAGCGCATTATTGCATAGAACGTGCCGCAAAAATTATGGGATTAGGAGAACAAGGTATAGTTAAAATCCCTGTAAAAGAAGACTTCTCTGTAGATATAAGCTTATTAGAAACCTACCTTCAAAAAGCCATTCAAAAAGGAATTGAAGTATTTGCTATCGTTGGTAGTGCGCCATCTACAGCAACAGGAATCCTTGATGATTTAGATGCCTTAGGTACTTTTGCCCAAAAACACAACTTATGGTATCATATAGATGCTGCACATGGGGGGGCTGCACTTTTTTCATCCAAATATAAAGACGCTTTAAAGGGAATTTCAAAATCGGATTCTGTTGTGATTGACGGACATAAAATGATGATGATGCCAGGAATAACAACTGCCTTAGTTTATAAAGATGGAAGAACCTCAAATGCTACTTTTAGTCAAAAAGCAGATTATCTCCTAGAAGATTCTAATGAGGCAGATTGGTACAACTCTGGCAAACGAACTTTTGAATGTACCAAAAATATGATGGCATTACATTGGTTCGCGTTATTAAAAACCTATGGAGAGGAAGTGTTTGATGAATATGTTACTAGCATTTACGATTTAGGGAATGTATTTGGTGAACTTATTGTAAAAGAAGATTATTTTGAACTGGCTGTAAAACCAATGACTAATATTGTTTGTTTTAGGTATAGTAACCCTAAA
This sequence comes from uncultured Flavobacteriaceae bacterium, assembly GCA_964562775.1. Taxonomy (GTDB): domain Bacteria; phylum Bacteroidota; class Bacteroidia; order Flavobacteriales; family Flavobacteriaceae; genus Croceitalea. Next base: position 7,159 of record CAZLUS010000033.1, read on the forward strand.
CTTGACGCCAATGCTATTAATAAAATTAACACTCAAATTAGACAAGAACTTCTTGAAGATGGGGAATTTTATATCGTTCAGACAAAACTAAGAGGCAAACAATATCTGCGTGTTACCATAATGAATCCCTTTACTACTAAAAAACACTTAAGTCAGCTATTAACTAAGATTACTAATATAGCGAGCAATTATATAGCCCTAGGCTAAAATGCATATCTTTATAATACTATGTATAATTAATTCTTTTACTAAGATGAATAAAAATACAATTTGGGTTTTTATCCTTTTAAGTACTATTTTACATCTACACGCGCAACCCAATACAGATGTTTATGTTTTCGATTTAAACTTTGACAACGGCAGTATTAAACTATCTAACCCTAAAAACATTTCTAATAATGATGGGTATGACAATCAACCCTCTTTCTTAAATAATAGTTCCATTTTATTTGCATCTACCAGAGATGGGCAAACCGACATTAGGCTGTTTAATATTGAAGCAGGAAGTACTACTACTTGGATTACTGATACGCCAACCGGCAGTGAATACTCTCCATTAAAAATACCGAATAAAAAAGCAGTATCGGCCATACGATTAGACCTAGACGGTCTCCAGAGGTTATATGAATACAATCTTAAAAATGGGGATTCAAAACCTATTCTCAAAGATGCTAAAGTAGGTTACCATGTTTGGTATAATAGTTACACCCTTGTTCACACTGTTTTAATAGAAAATAGAATGGATTTAGTAATTAGCAATTTAAAAGAGAAAACCAGCCAAACTTTACAAAAAAACGTAGGGCGTAGTTTATCTAAAATTCCAAATACAGATGCGGTAAGTTTTATTAGTAAAGAAGAAAATACTTGGCAAATAAAAGCTATCAATCCAATTACCAAAGAGATAAAAAATATTGCTAATACCTATAAAAATTCTGAAGATATATGCTGGCTGAAAGATGGAAGCATAGTAACTGGCAATGGTAAATCTATTTTAAGAATAAACCCAAATGAAGACGTAGAGTGGGAACTTCTACAATCTTTTAAAGAAGAAGAAATAAATGCTATTAGTAGAATTGCAGTGAGCGAAAATTCTAAAAGATTGGCTTTTGTTGCCGAAGAGTCTCCAGCTAAAATTGTACAAAAACAAATAGATGCCTATAACGCAAGAGACATAGAAGCTTTTATGGCTACATATTCTAAGAATATTATGCTAATGAATTATCCCAATCAAGTATAAAGGAAGTGAAAAAATGAAATTCGATTATGCTACTTTTTTTGAATCTACGCCAGATTTAAATTGTAAAGTTCTAAACCGAATAGTAATTGGAAATAAAGTAATAGATGAAGAATATATAACTGCTAATGGTGACAACTTTAGTGCTGTTGCCATTTATGAAGTAGAAAACGGAAAAATCACTAAAGTCACTTTTATTAGGTAACTCTTAAAAATCAATTAAAATGAAAAATATACTTTTTACAACTTTTTTCTTAGTAAGTCTAAGTGTTTTAGGACAAACAGACACTCGCATATATGAGATTATAAATAAGGTATCTGCAGATCGTATAGAAAAAGATATTACGACCTTGGTTAATTTTGGTACCAGACACACCCTTAGTGATACGGTATCTAAAACAAGAGGGATTGGAGCTGCCAGGAGATGGATAAAAAGTGAATTTGAAAAAATTTCTTTGAACTGTGCTAACTGTCTCGATGTATTTTATCAAAAAGATTTAGTTAAAAAAGGAGAAAACCAACGTATCGTAAATGATGTTTGGGTAGTTAATGTAGTCGCAATCCAAAAAGGAAAAAAATATCCAAATAGATATATTATCATGAGTGGTGATATTGACTCTAGAGTTAGTGACCCTACTGATTTTACATCAGATTCCCCAGGAGCAAATGATAATGCAAGTGGTATGGCAGGCACAATTGAAGCTGCTAGAGTACTTTCTAAATACAGTTTCGACAATAGTATTATTTATGTAGGGCTTTCCGGTGAAGAACAAGGGCTTTTTGGTGGTAAAGGGCTTGCAGCTTATGCCAAAGAAAAAGGATGGGATATTGTAGGTATTATTAATAATGATATGATAGGCAATATTAAAGGTGTTGATGGGGTGATTAGTAATCGTGATTTTAGAATTTTTTCTGAACCTGTACCGCCAACAGAAACTGAACAACAACGTAGAGCGAGACGCTTTTATGGAGGTGAAGTAGATGGAATATCTAGACAATTAGCACGATATATCTATAAGAACACAAAAACATATATGCCAGAGATGAACCCAAAAATGATTTACCGTTTAGACAGGTTCGGTCGCGGTGGTCATCATAGACCGTTTAATGATGCTGGCTTTTCTGGGGTTCGCATTATGGAATCTCATGAGAATTACACCCAACAACACCAAGACATTAGGGTTGAAGATGGTATAGCTTATGGCGATGTTTTAGAGCATGTAAATTTTGAGTATGCAAAAAAACTTACAGCAGTAAATGCTATTAATTTAGCTTCTATTGCATGGGCTCCCCCATCCCCTACTACTGTTGAAATAGGTGGTATTGTTGAACCTTCTGCCAAATTAAAATGGAACAAAGTAGAGGGTGCCACAGGCTATAAAATTTATTGGAGAGAAACAACTTCTCCTACCTGGGACAATTATTTATATGTAGGAAACGTTTTACAAAAAACAATTAATGGTATTGTTATTGATAATTATTTCTTTGGAGTAGCAGCGGTGGGTGAAAATGGACATGAAAGTATCGTTGTTTTCCCAAATAAAATTTTTAGATAAATGTATAGAATCAAAAAAATATTAATTGCTTTATGTATTACCGGAAGTCTCTTTGCTCAAGAAGAAGGACTAGGATATACCAAGGCAGAATTTTTAAGGGGCAGTATAACTCCCGAACGTGAGTGGTGGGACTTAAACTATTATCATTTAGATATTGAAGTAGAGCCAGACAAAAAATACATCTCTGGGAAAAATTTAATTCGTTATAAAGTGCTTGAATCCAAGCAAGTTATGCAAATCGATTTGCAAGCCCCTATGGAGATAGAAAAAGTGATGAGCAATGGACAAGAACTTACTTTTAAAAGTAGTGGCAATGTCCATTTAGTTTTATTAGATAAAAAGCAAAAGAAAGGCGATTACAACGAAATTGAAGTGTATTATTCTGGATATCCTAAAGAAGCTGTTAGAGCTCCTTGGGATGGAGGTTTTTCGTGGAAAAAAGATGACAATGGCAATCACTTTGTTGCTACTTCTTGCCAAGGATTAGGCGCTAGTGTGTGGTGGCCTAACAAAGACCATATGTATGATGAAGTAGACAGTATGGCTATAAGCGTTACTACACCAAAAAAATTAATGACTGTTGCTAACGGAAGGCTACGTAAAGTAGAAGAAAATAAGGATACAAACACCTATCATTGGTTTGTAAACAACCCTATTAACAACTATGGCGTAAATGTAAATTTAGGAGACTATGTCCATTTTGGCGAAAAATACAAAGGCTTAAATGGTGACTTAGATTTAGATTATTATGTACTAAAAGACAATCTAGAAAAAGCTAAAAAACAGTTTAAACAAACTACATTAATGATGGATGCCTTTGAGCACTGGTTTGGCCCCTACCCTTTTTACGAAGATGGATTTAAACTCGTAGAAGTGCCCTATTTAGGCATGGAACATCAAAGTTCTGTTACCTACGGAAATCAGTTTGAAAACGGGTATTTAGGTCGTGATTTATCTGGTTCAGGTTGGGGACTAAAATTCGATTTTATCATTATTCATGAAGCAGGTCATGAGTGGTTTGCAAATAACATCACCTATAAAGACATTGCAGATATGTGGATTCATGAGGGTTTTACAGCCTATTCAGAAAATTTATATCTAGACTACCATTTTGGTAAAGAAGCTGCAGAAGATTATGTTATTGGCACTAGAGCAAAAATACGAAACGACAAACCTATTATTGGTCGTTATAACCTAAATAGAAGAGGTTCTGGAGACATGTATTACAAAGGTGCTAATATATTACACACCTTAAGGCAACTCATAAAAGATGATGAAAAATGGAAAGGTATTTTAAGAGGCTTAAATAAGCAATTCTACCATCAAACCGTAACAACAAATCAAATTGAATCGTACTTATCTAAAAAAAGTGGTATTGATTTAACTGCATTTTTTGAGCAGTACTTACGAACCACAAAAATTCCAACTTTAGAATATACTATTGAAAATGGAACTTTAAAATATCGTTATACCAATATTGTTGAAGGTTTTAGCATGCCTTTAAAAGTAACTATAAATGATAAAGAAAAGTGGATAAGCCCAACATCAGAATGGGCATCAGAAAAAATAAGCGAAAAAGAATTACAGGTTAATCGTAATTTTTATATCGAAGTGAATAAAATATAAATTCTTCACTAACAGCTAAAAGAATAACTATACCCATGGTTTGCCAGTTTAAGCAAACCTATAACTTACATACATACAAGTCACGAAATATAGAAATACTATTTAAAATCTAGTATTTTTGAACAAAGATGCGTGGCTATGAAAATCTATTTTCCGCAGTGGCAAGGTTCAGGTACTGGCACTAACATAGAACCAGGAGCTAAAACAGTGTTAGATTACTTAAATGACGATAGTTTTGTTTCTATACCACTATCCCACATCCATGCTGGAAAAGAGGGACTGAAAAAAAATAGCATCAATAATTATGATGCGATAGTAGAACAGCTTACCAGATTTAAACGGTTTTTAGATACAAAACAACCCAAAACTACGCAAACCATTGGAGGGGATTGTGGCTTAGAAATTGTCCCTGTTTCTTATTTAAATAAATTATACCCTAATCTGGGTGTTATTTGGTTTGATGCCCATGCAGATATAAACAAACCTTGTGATTCTGCCAGTTGCAACTTTCATGGAATGCCTTTACGCACACTTTTAGGAGAAGGTGAGCCTAAAATGGCTCCTTTATTAAACTCAATACTTAATGAATCGCAAATACATTATGTAGGTCTTAGAGATATTGATGTTGCCGAACAAAAACGTATTACGTCAGGTGGCATTTATGCTCCAAAAAACATTGATATTGACGGCTTAATAGCTACTTTACATAAAAAGAACATACAACAACTCTATCTCCATTTCGATTTTGATTGCTTAGAGCCTACAGATTACGATAAAACCTATTATCAAGTCCCTAATGGGCTTAAGATTAAAGACGCAGAAAACTGTATCATTGCATTACAAAAAGAATTTTCTGTTGTGGGCAGTAGCGTTTTAGAATCCATAACAACAAGTAGTAATGAGTTAAAACCTATCCATAATATCATAAACTTACTAATGAAATGAAAAAAGTAATACTGTTACAAATTTTAGCCATACTTAGCATTTTTACAGCCTGTGAAAACAAACCTGCCGTTGTAAAAAACGAAGTCTTAGTTTTAGGAACCATACATAGTGGACACTTAACCGATAGTGTTTATAATATTGCATATTTAGACAAATTGGTACGAGAAATAAACCCCGATTATATTTTAGCAGAAATTCCGCCAGACAGAATGGAAGCTGCGATGGAAGGCTTTAAACGTGACGATAGTATTTCTGAACCTAGGGTGCTGCGATTCCCAGAATACGTAGACGTTATTTTCCCACTTACAAAAGAACTTGATTTCGAGATTATCCCAACAGCAGGCTGGACCAAGCCCATGGCAGACAGAAGAAGTGCTCAATTGAGAGCAATTAGCAAAGATTCTACTAGAATTAAAGATTGGATGGCTTATGTTGAGGCTAATAAACGTTCAGATTCAATTTATAAAGCTACTGGAAAGGTCAATAATCCTCATTTTATTCACACACATACCTATGATAGCATTCAAGATATTGCTTTACAAACCTATAATAAATTATTTAATGTAGAATTAGGTCTAGGCGGATGGGAAAACATCAACATTGCCCATTATTGGAATATTGAAAAAGCCTTAGAAAAACATCGCTATAAGGGAAAACGCTTTTTAGTAGTGTATGGTGCTGGACATAAAGGTTGGTTTTTGCGCCAACTTAAGAAACGTGATGATATTACACTTTTAAAAATGGAACCTTTCTTAAAAAACCTTGAAAAAAAATGAAAGTAAAAGTAGGTCTGGTCCAAGATAGTCCTGTTTTTTTCGATAAGGAAAAAACATTAGACAAAATGGAAAGCCTTATAGAAAAGTATACTAAGGAAGGCTGTAGACTATTAGTTTTTCCAGAATCTTTTGTGCCTGGGTATCCTCGTGGGTTCTTATTTGGAGCCAAAGTTGGTAGTAGAACCCCAGAAGGCAAAGCCTTATATGCTACCTATTATAAAAATAGTATGTCTATAGAAAGCAAAGACATGGATAGACTATTGTCGTTAGCAAAAAAGCATAATTGTTATTTAGTTGTTGGTATTACCGAAAAGCAAGAACAAAATAATAGTTTATACTGTAGCATGGTCTACATCTCCCCTACTGATGGGCTACTGGGAGTGCACAGAAAAATAAAACCTACAGGTACAGAACGTGTTATTTGGGCAGAAGCTGCTGGGGAATCTCTTGTAACTTTTAATACCAAAATTGGAAAATTGGGAGGTCTTATCTGTTGGGAAAATTATATGCCTTTAGCTCGGATGTCAATGTACCAAAAGGGCGTTGAAATTTATATTGCTCCTACGGCAGACTCTAGAAAAGAATGGACAGCAACTATGATTAATACTGCTTTAGAAGGTAGGTGTTTTGTCTTGGGGTGTAATCAGTATTTCACTAAATCAATGTACCCAAAAAAATATCAAGATTTAGCATCTGATGAACCAGAAGAGATGTGCCCTGGTGGTAGTGTAATTGTTTCGCCCCAAGGTAAAGTTTTAGCTGGTCCCCTATTTGGTACTTCTGGAGTACTAATGGTCGAAATAGATTTAGACGAAATCCTAAATAGTAAAATGGATTTTGATGTAAACGGGCACTACAATAGAAATGATATTTTTGATTTTAAGGTGACTAATCAGCCCGAAATCAAAAAAGAAAAAGACAAGAATTAATGGCCAATTTACAGCCAACCCTAGAAAATGACTTGGTTTTAATTAGACCGCTCCATTTTGAAGATTTTAAAAAACTTTATGAAGTGGCAAGCGACTCTAAAATTTGGGAGCTACATCAGAATCCAGATAGGCATGATTTAAAGGTATTTAAGCAATTTTTTATTGATGCTATAGCTTCTAAAGGAGCTTTGGTAATCATTGACAAAGCGTCGGATACCATAATTGGTAGTTCTAGGTATAAATTACATGAGCACTTTAATAAAGCTATTGAAATTGGATGGACATTTCTTTCAAGAGAGTTTTGGGGAGGCACCTATAACAAATCATTCAAAACTTTAATGATTGACCATGCTTTTAAACACTTTGATTATGTTCTTTTCCATGTAGATCAAAACAATTTTCGCTCACAAAAGGCTGTTCAAAAGCTAGGTGGAAAGTTGATTGATAAAGCTGGAAATCTAGGTCATTTGTGCACCCCTATAAAGACTGGTTTAACTTTTTATATATTAAAACCAGATAGAATTTAAAATGAAAGCTATTAAAGAACTTTATTTTAAAAATGATACCGCATTTAGAAAATGGTTACATAAAAATCATGCTATCTCGTCTGGGGTTTATCTTATCTTTTATAAAATTGGTCATGAAATGCCCAGCATGCGTTGGGAAGAAGCTGTACGAGTGGCGCTATGTTATGGATGGATAGATAGTACTGTAAAAAGTTTAGGAGACGGTAAGCGTAGGCAGTATTTTTGTCCAAGAAAGCCTAAAAGTGTCTGGAGTAGAGTTAATAAAAATCATTTACAAGAATTAATTGCTGCTGACTTATTACATGAGAGCGGATTAAAATCTATTGCTATAGCTAAAGAAAATGGTTCTTGGACTTCTTTAGACGATGTAGAAAACGGTATTATTCCTAAGAAGTTACAGGAAGCTTTTGATAAAAAACCAATAGCGTTTACCAACTATCAAAACTTTACGCGTGGACAGCAAAAAAGCTATCTCTACTGGTTGAATCAGGCTAAGCGAGAAGAAACTCGCGAAAAAAGAATCAAAGAAATAGTGTCGAATTGCGCTCAAAATATTAAAGCACGTGGCGGCTGGGGTAGTTAATTTTCTTGCCCATACAAACGATAATAGATTACTGAAGCTATACATCCAACAATAGAAAAGGCAGTAAACATCCAAAAAACATTTTGAAACCCTACTTCTTCTCCTTTGTGTGCATCTAATAAATAACCAAAAGTGGCACTTGCAAAAATATCGGGTGTATACCCTACTAAAGAAATCAAACCAACAGCAGTACCTGTTAAGACGATAGGGATCTTTCCTTCTTGCATAACCGCAAAGTATAAGGCTCTAGCCGAATAGACTCCTACTGCAATTACAATAACAGAAATAAAGAATAAAATGGTGACAGAAGGCCCTATAATTCCACTTGCAAACAAAACTCCTCCAACAATAGAAGCCACAAAACTCAGAATTAGCACAAAACTAATTCTAAATCGGTCAACAAGCAATCCTAACAAAATACCTGTTGTGGGTCTTAAAAACTGTAGAAAAGTACCAACTTGAGCAGACTTCACTTGATTGTACAGCATCACCTCGTTAGCATATTGCGATAGAACGTCAGTTATTTTATAACCCACATAAGCACATAAAATAATAACCATAAGCAAGATTACTGAAGGTAGCTTTAATACTGAAGCAATCTGACTCATGGTAATTCGCTCTAGTAATATTTCCTTTTCGTCAATCCCAGATTTCATAAAAAACCAAGTTAAGATTCCGATAATCGTTATGATTGCCGCGGAAAAGTAAATCACATATTTAAATGCTTGCTGTCTTTCTAGCAAGGATACAGTTTCTACCTTATCTGAAACAAATATGGAGAAGATAACAACACCTAAAAGTCCAAAAAGTGCTCCTGTGAGTCCTCGACCACCATCTAATAGTCCAAATGCCTTTCCTTGAGAGTTTGCACCACCCCAAACTCTAGTTGCTTTAATCATAGGTGCCCAGAATAGAAAAATAGTGGTAAAACCCCAATACCCAAATAAGACTTGTAATGTACTAAAATCTGGAAATGAAGCAAATACTATCCCTCCCAAAGCAGTAAGCCATAAAGCAATTGCCATTAGCTTTCTAGGTGGGTATTTATCTGCTAATGGTCCACCTAATAAATAGGATACAACAGCTACAATTCCATAAGAGGAAGTAGCCAAGCCCCACTCAAAGTTTTCAATTTGAAATACGTCTAAAACCGTAGGTCTAAAAATACGAGGCAAAACAAAGGGCAGGATAAAAACAGCTTCGCCAGCTAAAATTAAAAGTAAAAGATAATACCAAGGTGCTTTTTGTTTCATGAATGCTAAAAATACGCAAAACCTCTAATTCATAGTACTATTAGAAGGAACTCTAAAAAAAGCCCTGAAAATTATAATTTTCAGGGCTTTTTTGTGCGTAAATAGTAAAACTACTATTTAGTCATTATCTGTTATTGTTAGCGTAATATTGGTTGTAGTGCCAGCTACTGCCCCAGATGGTATGCCATCACTAATATCTAATGTAAAGGTTTCATCCATTTCAGCTTCAGTATCGTCAATAGAATCCACCATTAAGCTTGTCTCAGTAGCACCACTTGCAATTGTTAACTGTGTACTTACTAAACTTAACACATCAGATTCTGGATCTACTGTACCACCAAAAGAAAAATCGAATACCAAATTAGCTCCTGTATTATTTGGAGCATCAAGAGTTAATGTAATAACTGCACTTTCGCCTTCAACAATTGTAGCTGGTGCTACAGAAAGGTCTGCTCGTAAAAGTGCACCACTTTGCATCTCTTCTTCTGGTGCCGAGTCATCATCACTGCATGAAAAGAATGTAAAAATGGCCGTTAATAAAAGAATTACAAGACCGTTGCTTTTTTTTAAATATACCATAGTTCTAATGTTTAAAGGTTTTTGTTGCCAATTCAGTCGCATTTTAATCAATTACTAACACAATTTATTTTAAATAATAGAAGATTCATGAACAGTATACTACTTATAATCATAGCATTAATACCTTTTTGAACTAGATATAAGCTAAAAAATGCTAATAAATTAATAGTGTATTATGCTGAGTGAGCTTTAAAAATCTAATAATAGAAATAGAAGCGAGTCCTAGTAACTATCTAAATTATTAAGACGTGGCTATTAGCATTGTAAAGGTTGATGTATGTAGTTTTTATTCAAAAATTAGTCTTAATTCTCCATTTTCAGGTATTAAATTCCATTTTTTTAATATCAGTTAGATTCATATTTGGAACTTTAACTCCCTCAATATTTTGAGCTTCCCAATGTATCAATTGAATAAATTCTTTAGTTTTTGCAGCTCCAGAACCAATCGCTTGAAGATTTCTAGCCATAATTTCAGATAACCAAGTTTCAGAATCCAAATTTTTTATTATTTCTTTATTAGATAATTCTTCTATAGTCATTCCAGATTTAAGCTTTCCGTAAAATCCATTTTCTATTTTGAATTCTTTTTCAACAATGTAGTGAGCAATATCATGATTAGGAATGCTAGTTCCAAGATTAGCACTTGTAAGAGTTCCATCTTTTCTTTTACAAGTAAGCATATTCCTATTTTTCCCTTTTGTGATTATTATTTCCATTTTTTAAACTGCATATAGCGCACGTGCTAAGCGTAATGTGAACGAATTCTCTCCGTAGCATGAAACTATATCTGTCGCTTGTTTACGAGACAGGTTTAGATTTCATTAGCTGAATGTGTTACAATGTTTAATATTACTAGCCTTCCGATAGGCGGTTATAAGTTATCATACTGTGTTGCGTAAAGTTACTCATATAAATCATTTGTATCTGCAGTTGAAATTTCCCAAAACAGATTCCCCAGCTTAGAGCAAATAGCATTAAAGAAATATTCCCCCTTTTCTTTAGTAGCTGCTTTAGGATTCCCCACTCCTGTATCTTCACTTATTTGACTCCAAGGTCTTTCAGTCCATGCCCAATCCTCATTAAACGCTTTTATTTTATTCTTTTTTTCTTTTCCTTCTCCCCAGTCTTTTTTTGGAAGAACTAATTCAGGCGCTAGATGAAGAATTAGACTTGTTTCCATTTCGTCAGCGTGGTCTCCCGGGTCATCAAAAAAATCATTTCGGTTAACAACCTTAACCCACTCTCCAACACATAAAAACATTTTTGGATATAACAGCCCTAGTTCTCTAATTATTGACTTCCAATTATTTCCTCCGTGGCTGTTCAAAATCATAAACTTGTGGATTCCTTGACGGTCTAATACCTCAATTATGTCTTTTAGGATAGCGAATTGAGTACTTGGATTTAAATTCATATCCAAGTATATATCAGATTGTCCAGTATTAACTCCAAAAGGAATTGTTGGTAATATGATGACTTTAGCTCCTTTCTCCCAAGCAATTCTTCCAGCTTCTTCTGCTATTTCAGTTCCCTCAATTACATCAGTTGAATAGGGCAAATGATAATTATGAGCCTCTGTTGCTCCCCACGGAAGAACAGCAAAATCAAATTTTTCATCTTTTAAGTGTTTCCAATTTGTATCTGCTAGAACGTAAGGTCTTATCATTTGTATTTTGTTTTTCAAAATTCTACACACAAATTTGTGTATAGCTCGTAACCTAAAGATAGTAAATGAAATGAATCCCAATTAGGAATTTAGCCGCAATGAGTTATACAAGTTGTTAGTAGTAGTGGTTTGGGATTATTTTCCAAAATACAATTACTAAACACCAATTATACTATTCAAATTTTATACTTGCATAAGCGACCCAATGATTTTGGTTTGCAATAGTTTTAGTTTCTACACCTAAATCTTCCACTTTTATAAGCTCATGGTCTATACTTGTTTGGTACTCTAAAAATGTACCTGATAACGGTTTATTATGTAATTCCTGATTTAATTTATTTGCAAAACTCACTCCAAACGGCACAGAATAACGACCACACCAAACCCATTTATATTCTTTATAATTATTAGTTTGTACTGTGTATTCTGTAAACTTTTTAACTTTTTCATTACCAATTTCGTCTACTAAACACTTCTCAATTATCTCCATATCTAAAGCTCTAGCCCTTTTAACACCTTCATCATCAACTCCAAAAGGTGCTAAATCTTTACTCCATCCTTCATTACCATAATGCACAGCATCACTAGAAATGACAATTGAAACATCTTTGCCATATTCAAGATTCTTTTCTTTTAAAATTTTTGATACAACATTAGAAAGGTCATTGCTCACACCTTCAATCGTTTTATAATTTATATAAGGTACAAGTATTGGTATAATTTCTAGATTTTTATTTTTTCTATGCAAAAAGGGTACAATTGCTTCTAAAGAATGTTCTTTCTCATAAATTTCGTTATGAACTAGGTATGAAGATTGTGGAAGCTGCTCAATAATTTTAGAGTTTAAATCGGACACTTTTAATTCTCCATAAGGTGATTCCCAATGCGTAAAATCTCCAAAAATGATTTTATCTTGAAGATCAAAGTTTCGGGCAAAATGAGCAACACCAACTAAAATAATTGTGTTAGAATTAATTCCTTTGAGCGATTCATAATATAAACGACCAGAATATTTGTAAGCGTCATGTGGACTTATAGCTGCTTTCCATTGCATACTATTTTTAGAATCCTTAATATCTAAACGGCTATAAATAGAATCCAATTGCCAATCATATTTTGTATAACCAACTGGATCATTCCAATACCTAATTTTTTTTTCTAGTGTTTGGTCTTGAACTACATTTTTCAACTTTGCTTTGTTTTTACAGCTTAAACAGCATATACAGATAAAAATAATTATTAGGCGCATTTGAAGTTTTATTTTAAAAAATTTATACTAAGATAT
>CAZLUS010000034.1:0-3886 GCA_964562775.1 uncultured Flavobacteriaceae bacterium
ATATACTAGGAGGTATATAGAAGGAAAACTACGTTATAACCTTGCAGAAAAAATACCATTTAATGATTTAAAAAAAGGAATAAACAATTTAGTTGCGACTGGTAATTTTAAGGCTATAAGATATGAGTTGGTTTCTAATGGCTTAGGGACAGATTTAATACTTAAACTTAAAGAAAATAAAACTAGAATGCTCATTAAAATGGGAGCCCATTACGATGATTTGTATAAAAGTGCTGCACTAATTAATCTAACGCGTAAAAATCTTATTTTAAAGGATGATGTTGCCTCTTTTGATTTTATTTTAGGAGATCATGTTAGGTATGATTTTCAATATTATTTAGATAAAGGATTATACTGGAGTTTTGGTATTAATTCTAGTTTAAATGATTTTGATGAGGAAATTGATTTTGATGTTTTAGGCACAAATTTTAACCTGCCAGATGAAGCAAATATTGGAGAAATTAATCTAGATGTTACAGATTTAACGAATCAAGTTTATCTTCAAACAGGACTAAAAGAAGAACTTTCTTTTAATATTGGGTTAGAACATAAATTATTAAGATACAGTACAAGAACTTTAAACGGACTTGATGATATATTAGAAATACAGCCAACTCTAGAGCGTACTTTTTTTGAGGATAGCAATTACTTTAGTACATATGCTACATTAAAGCTAGATACTTATGACGATAAGTATTTTCCAACAAAAGGAGTTTATTTTGATAGTGATCTTCATTTCTATCTTTTTTCGTCTGATTTCAATAATAATTTCAGAGAGTTTGCAATAGGGAAAGCCAGATTTGGAGGAGCTTTTAACTTGTTAGACAAGGTTTCTTTGAATCTAGAAGCCGAAGGAGGCTTTAAACTAGGTACCTCTAGAGTAACTTCTTTTGACTTTCTTTTAGGGGGTTTTGGTAATGATCCTGTACATAATTTTATACCTTTTTTTGGATTTGACTATTTGTCCCTAGTAGGGAATAGCTTTGTAAAAGCTTATGCCAGATTAGACTATGAATTTTCTCCAAAAAACCATGTGCTTTTTTCTGCAAATGGAACAAATGTAGATGACGACCTCTTTAGAACAGGAGATTGGTTTACCGAGCCTAGCTTTTCGGGTTATGGTTTAGGTTATGGCTACGAATCTTTTATTGGACCGCTACAGGTCTATTACTCTTTGTCACCTCAAAGAAGTGATAGCCAAATATATTTTAGTATTGGGTTCTGGTTTTAGAAAAAATTATCATAAAACAGCCTTTGTTTTCTTAAAAGAAAACCAACTATAGCATTTTTAAGTTAAAGTACGTTAAAAGCACTTTTTTATAGAAGAATCTGTCATAAATTTGTAATTCAAGAGGGGTGGTTCCCTCTATACTTTAAGTAATAGTTCATAATTTAAAGTTTGGTTGGTTATTTAGAAAAAGCCCTGATTTATAAATCAGGGCTTTTTTAATACAATACTTTGGAATAACTTTTGTTTAAGTTATGCTAAAGGTTCTTTTAGTGTAGTTTTATATATTAAATTAGTATTGTTTATTATGAAAAAACTTTCTTTTCTTATTATAGCCTTATTAATGCTAAACGTAACCGCTCAAAAAACAGAAGCCTTTCAAGCTGGAGAGTGGTTAAGATTTAGAATACATTATGGCGTTCTTAATGCAAGTTATGCTACTTTAAACCTAAGCTCAAAAGAAATAAATGGCACTCCAGTTTACCACGCCGTTGGAACAGGTAAAACTACAGGTTTTGCAAGATGGTTTTTTAAGGTTGACGACACTTACGAAAGTTATTTTGGTAAGGAAGATGGAAAACCCTACAGATTTATTAGAAAAATAAACGAAGGAGGCTACACAAAGGATATTGAAATAAATTTTGATTACAATAAATCATCAGCATTACTAGAAGATAAAAAGAATAAAAAGGATTACGATATACCTATTAACGACAAAGTACAAGACTTGGTTTCTGCATCGTACTACTTGCGAAGTAATTATGAATTAGAAGACTTTATTGTTGGGGAAAGTGTAAGTATGGATATGCTTTATGATGATGATGGAGTGTATCAGTTTAAATTAAAGTTTTTAGGAACCGAAGAAGTAAGAACTAAATATGGAAAAGTAGAATGTTTAAAATTTAGACCATATGTGCAATCAGGAAGGGTTTTTAAAGAAGAAGAAAGCTTAACTTTGTGGGTGTCGAACGATTTAAATAAAATCCCTATTCGCATCAAGGCAGATTTAGCTGTTGGATCTATAAAGGTAGATATTGATGGGTATAATGGACTTAAAAATCAGTTCAAGATAATTGTGAATTGATATTACATGAAAAAAGATGAGCTCATTGAATCCCAAATCAACAAGCTTGAAGAAAAATTTAAAAACTCTGGTCAAGACTTAAGCTCTTATTTAGATGGCTTACTCTACCAAAAATACCTTACCTATTGGGATTATATACACTTAGACACTTTACTTAGTTTACAAATTCCAAAAACACATTTCCCTGATGAAGAAATCTTCATCATGTATCATCAAATAACAGAGCTTTATTTTAAGCTTATTATACACGAACAAAAACAAATAGTAGAAGATAAATCTCAAGATGTTTCGTTTTTTATTACTAAAGTATTGCGTATAAATAGTTATTATAAAGCGTTAATCTCTTCTTTTAGCATAATGATAAATGGCATGGATCGTCAGCAGTTTTTACGCTATAGGATGGCATTATTACCTGCCAGTGGATTTCAGTCTGTACAATATAGAATGATAGAATTGTATGCAACTTCTATGGAGAACTTGGTTCACCATACCCAAAGAAACAATCACAATAATAAAAATGCTATTGAAGAACTTTATGAGCATATTTATTGGAAAAAAGGAGCTACGGATAAGGATACAGGAGAGAAAACTTTGACCTTAAAACAATTTGAACTTAGGTATACACCAAGATTATTACGAATAGCGAACCAGATTAAGGGACATACCATTTATGGGCAATACCTTTCGCTACCAGAAAAATCTAAGACAAATAAAGATTTAATAAAAGCTCTAAAAGAGTTAGACATAAACGCTAACGTAAATTGGCCTTTAATGCATATGGGCTCTGCATACCGCTATTTAGCTAAAGATAAAGCACCTGTAGAAGCCACAGGAGGCACTAATTGGAAAGACTATTTGCCTCCAAGTTTTCAAAAAATAATATTTTTCCCAACTTTGCACTCAGAAAAAGAAATAAATACTTGGGGGAAACAGTGGGTAGATCACATTTTTAATCCAGAAAAAAAAGGCTAAGAAAATGCAAAAATATTGGGGAATTCTTGTAGTATTATTTTTAATTATTTCTTGTAAAGAAGATAAAATAGAACAAAAAGAAGAAGGTTCTCAAATACCCGTTAGCAAGCCCATAGCTAAAAGATTTGGCTTTGATTTTGATAACTATAATGTAATTCAAGATACCATTAAAAGAGGAGATAGTTTTGGTCAGTTAATGCTTGAGAATTATGCAGACTATGATAAAGTAGTCACTGTCTCAGAAAAATTTAAAGATACTTTTGATATTAGAAAGATTAACATTGGCAAGCCATATTTTATATTAAAATCTAAAGACTCTGTAGCTAAAGCTCAAGCGTTTATTTATCAAAATGACAAGATTAATTATACCGTTTTTGATTTTAAAGATTCTGTTAGAGTTTATAGAAAAAAACGTGAAGTCAGCTATGTAGAAAGGGAAATAGCTGGGGTAATTGAAAATTCATTATCTGTTGATATGGATTCTTTAGGAGTAGATTATAATGTTACTTTAAACTTGGCAGACATCTATGCTTGGACAATAGATTTCTTTAGACTAGAAAAAGGAGATAAATTTAAAATCATTTATGACGAACGCTATATTA
>CAZLUS010000034.1:3986-5061 GCA_964562775.1 uncultured Flavobacteriaceae bacterium
GTTAGAAAAGGCGATTTTGTTCGCCAGGGAGATGTAATCGGTTGGGTTGGTATGACTGGTAATACCGGAGGTCCCCATGTGTGCTATAGATTCTGGAAAAATGGCAGGCAAGTAGATCCACTTAGAGAAAAATTACCTTCTGCAGAACCTCTAGCCGACTCACTACTTGTTGATTATGCTGAACATACAAAAGCGATTAAAAGGCAGTTAGATTGTATTGAGTATATACAGCCTATAGAAAAAGAAAATAAAGAAGAAGACTTAATAACATTTAACCAAAATAATGACGCTACCCAAGATAAATCCTATAACAACTAAAGCTTGGTCAAAACTTATCTCACACTTTAATGCTACCAAAAAAGAACATCTTAAAGACCTTTTTAAGTTAGATGCAGATAGAGCAACTAAGTTTTCTATTGAGTGGAAAGATTTTTATTTAGATTTTTCTAAAAATAGAATTACATCAGAAACACAATCATTATTATTACAATTAGCCGAAGAAGTAAAACTTAAAGAAGCTATTGGCAGTTATTATGGTGGAGGTATTATAAATCAAACTGAGGGTAGAGCAGTTTTACATACCGCACTTAGGGCTAAAAAAGAAGATACATTTTTTGTTGATGGTAAAAATGTTGTCCCAGAAGTATATGAGGTTAAAAAACAAATAAGTGTTTTTAGTGAGGCTATTATTTCTGGTGCTAAAAAAGGATATACAGGAAAAGCTTTTACAGATGTAGTTAATATTGGAATAGGAGGTTCTGATCTAGGTCCTGCAATGATAACAGAAGCACTAAAATTTTATAAAAACCATTTAAAAGTACATTTTGTAAGTAATGTTGATGGGGATCATGTAAATGAAATACTTAAGGAATTAAACCCTGAAACTACCTTATTTGTTGTAGTTTCTAAAACATTTACTACACAAGAAACGCTAAGTAATGCAACTACAATTAAACAATGGTTTTTAAAACATGCTAATCAAAAAGATATCGCCACACATTTTGCTGCGGTATCAACCAATACAGAAAAAATAGCAGCATTTGGTATAGCTAAAGAAAATGTTTTTCCAATGTGG
>CAZLUS010000034.1:5161-13808 GCA_964562775.1 uncultured Flavobacteriaceae bacterium
TTTATTGGCTATAAGAATTCATTACACGGTGATACAGATCATCATAATAAATTAATGGCAAACTTTTTTGCACAAACAGAAGCCTTAATGAATGGTAAGACTGAAGAAGAAGTTAGATCAGAATTAAATGAAAGTAATCTAACAGAAGAAGAGATTGCTACGCTAGCACCTTTTAAAGTATTTGAAGGAAACAAACCAACAAATACAATTCTTATAGATACGCTTACACCAAAGAGTTTAGGAGCACTTATAGCTATGTATGAGCATAAAATATTTGTCCAAGGTATTATATGGAATATTTTTAGTTATGACCAATGGGGTGTAGAATTAGGCAAACAACTTGCCAAAAACACACTAAAAGACATTGAAAATTCCGAAATTAGCACTCATGATTCTTCTACGATGTCACTTTTGCAAAGATTTAAGACTTAAATTTTGTTTTTTATAAGTACAATGATTGTTTTTTAGTATTTTGTTAGTCGTTTATTTTACTATTTCTTAATATTAGGTTAATATTTTGAACTTTTAAATAGGGGATTTTTACAAAAACAAATCAACTCAAAACACTAAAAATGAAAACAATCTATTTAATCGCTATTGTGCTATTTACTAGTGCAATAGGATTTTCACAAGGAGTTACAACCTCTGCAATAGGTGGTAAAGTAACGGACAATACAGGAGAACCACTTATAGGTGCTAGTATTGTTGCAATTCATGGACCTTCAGGCACTGTTTACGGTGCATCAACAGATTTTGATGGATTTTACCGTATTTCTGGGATGCGTATCGGCGGGCCTTATAAGATTACTATTTCATATATTGGTTTTAATGATGATGTAAGCGAGGGTGTATTCTTAAATCTTGGGCAATCAGAACGTATCAGTAGGCAATTAAGTGAAAACACTACTACTTTAGATGAGGTAGTTGTGACTGCCCAAAGCAATGGAGTTTTTGACTCTAATAAAACAGGTGCATCTACAAGCATTGATAATAGAAAAGTTAATGCGCTACCTAACGTATCTAGATCTATTGCAGATTTTGCGAGGCTTACCCCTCAAGCTCAAATACGGGAAGACAATGAAATAGCTATTTCTGGTCAAAACAATCGTTTTAATGCACTTTATATAGATGGGGCTGTAAATAACGATGTATTTGGTTTGTCAGGTTCAGGTACAAACGGTGGGCAAACAGGTGTAAATCCAATATCTATAGATGCTATTGAGTCTTTTCAAGTAAATGTAGCACCATATGATGTTAAATTAGGGGGTTTTGCTGGTGGTGCAATTAGTGCAATTACAAAATCTGGAACTAACGAATTTCATGGTACTGCTTACTATTTATATAGAAACGAGGACCTTGCAGGGAGAACACCAGGAATAGATGATGACGATGCAAGAGAAAAACTTCCAGACTTTAAAGCGGAAACCTATGGTGTTAGTGTTGGAGGGCCAATTATAGAAAACAAATTATTCTTTTTCTTTAATTACGAACGACAAAATGATGAAACTCCACAGCCTTTTGAAGGCACTTATGACGGTGACAGTGGCTTAGCTGGGGTAGAAAGTTTTAGCGATTTTCTTCAATCACAATTTGGTTACGACCCTGGGACATTTGATAGTAATACAGAGACACTAGAAAGTGATAAGTTAACAATAAGACTTGACTGGAATATTAATGAGAATCATAAATTATCATTTAGAAATAACTATGTTAAGGCTGACTTTTTTGGTATAGGGCGTTCAACGAGTACAAATATTAGATTTTCTAATAATGGTCAGATTTTTGAATCAACATCTAATACAGCTTCTTTAGAATTAAATTCTACTTTTGGAAATAACTTAGCCAATAATTTAATTCTTGGCTATACAAGAGTTAGAGATGATAGAGGTATTTCGGGGGATCCTTTTCCAACTATTGAAATAAATGATGGGGACGCTCGTATTTTTGCTGGTTCTGAACCTTTTTCTACTGCAAATTTATTAGAGCAAGATATTTTTACTTTGACTAATAATTTCGAAATTTATTCGGGAGCGCATACATTTACTATAGGTACGCACAATGAATATAGTGATATCACTAATGTTTTCTTTGGAAGAAATTTTGGCGAATACACCTATAATACACTAGAAGACTTTTTTAATGATGATGCCAACGAATTCAGAAGCAGTTATTCGGTTTTAGGAGGCGTCGGGGATGATTCTATTGGTGCTGCGGAATTCGACTTGTTTCAGCTTGGTTTTTACGTGCAGGATGAAGTACAATTTTCTGATAATTTTAAAGTCTCGGCGGGTATTCGTTTTGATTTTCCTATTTGGGATGATGGTCGTGGTAACACAGATTTCAATACCAGAGGTGTTGATCTTCTAGAAGCTGCAGGTAAAGATTTACAAGGTGCTAGAGTAGGTCAAGGGCCAAACACTTCTGCCCATATTTCTCCAAGATTAGGCTTTAATTGGGATGTTAAAGGTGAGCGCTCAACCCAAATACGTGGTGGGCTTGGTATTTTTACCTCAAGAATACCTTTGGTATGGCCTGGTGGTGCGTACAATAATACGGGTAATAACGTAGCTAATACAAGAATATTTAGACCATTTGATCCCGCAGATCCTAATAATGTCCCGAATTTTAATCCAGATGTAAACACACAGTTTAGAGAAGACAGTCAATTTCAGGGCAATATAGATTTATTAGCAGAAGATCTTAAATTACCACGCACATTTAAGGCTAGTTTGGCAATTGACCAACGTTTACCTGCTGGCTTCACTATCTCGGGAGAGCTATTGAGTAATAGTACACTTACAGGTTTAAATATTGAAAATTTAAATTTAGAAGGGCCACAATTTAATACTACTGGAGCTGGCTCTAGAGCTAATTTTGGCGGAGTAAATATTGATGATACCTATGGTGGAATATTCTTAGTTTCTAATACAGATGAAGGTGATTCTTGGAATGTTTCTGCAACACTTACAAAGAATTTTTACAGTCCTTTGGTTGATGTTCGTGCTCAGGCTACATACTCTTTTGGAGATTCTGATGTCTTGTTCGACGGAACATCATCTCAAATTATTTCTAATTGGGCTTTTAATGAAAGTGTAAATGGTGTTAATAATTTAACCGTATCTACGTCAGATTTTGCTCAAGGAGACCGTTACCTAGCTAATGTGACTGCCGATTTTAAGTGGTCTGAAAACTTAAAAACAACATTTGGTCTTTTTTATGAAGGTATTGATGGGACTCCTTTTAGTTATGTAGTAGGAAATTTTGGTAGTTCTAACCTTATAGATGATAGTGGTGAAGCTTTTACGGCTTTACCTTTTATACCAAGTACTTTTGAGGAAGCACAATTAGTTGATGATGGAGGCTTAACTGCCGAAGAACAATGGGTGCTTTTAGACGCCTTTATTAGCAACGACGATTATTTAAGTAGCCGTAGAGGTCAGTTTGCCGAAAGAAATGCTTCTCGTGCAAGGATGAGCCATATAATTGATTTAAAAGTTGCTCAAGATTTCTCTTTTAAGTTAGGAAATAAAAAACACACAATTCAAATATCGGCTGATGTTTTTAACTTCACTAACTTGTTGAATAGCAATTGGGGAAGAAGATTCTTTACAAGTACATTTGACACTGCTTCGCTTGTTAATTTTGAAGGTTTTGAAGCTGATGGTACCACTCCTACATACTCCTTTAACACCAATATAGACGGGTCACTTAATAATATAGATGATTCTGGATTACAATCATCAAGATGGCAAGCTCAATTGGGTCTTAGATATAAATTCTAATGAATCAAATACGATAAATATAGTATAAAAACCCTGCCAAGTGGCAGGGTTTTTTTTCAAATTCATTACATTTAGCTTTTAAATTTTTAAAAATGGAAATCATACAAAACCTTCATTCCTATTTTGCTTATATCGTACTTGCTATATTAGTTTTAGCTACTATTAATGCCATAACGGGGTGGCTAGGTAAAAAGGAATTTAGATTCGATAAAGATTTAAGAGTCAGTCTTTTTGCACTTATCTTAAGTCATATTCAACTATTAATTGGCTTAGTGTTATATTTTACTTCTGCAAACGGCTTAAATGCAATTCAGACTCTAGGAATGGGAGGTTTAAACTCCGCTTCTAGGTTATTAGCTTTGGAGCATCCTCTAATAAATATTATCGCTATTGTGCTAATTACTATAGGCTGGTCTAAACACAAAAAGAAAACAGACGATACTAGTAAATTTAAAACTATAGCTATTTTCTACGGTCTTGGTTTATTGCTAATTTTAAGTAGAATCCCTTGGGCGCAGTGGTTTTAAAAAACTGCTAATTATTAAATTCTTTTATTAAATATAGATATACCGGGAAATGGTCTGCATAGCCTTCTTGGTATGTTTTACCAACATAAGTACGAAAAGGATATCCTTTATATCTTCCAGTAGCAGTTTTTAGAAAATCTGGAGCAAAAACACCTGCTTTCCAAAAAGTGTAGCTTTTCTTTTTTGATGCTATTAAGTTTGGTGTAAAAAGGAACTGGTCAAAAAGGTTCCATTTGTCTCTATAAGCCAAAGAACCCAAACCTTTTTTATGTAATTTTTCCATTGGATTAAATAAGGATAAACTATCTAACTTTTTCTTTTTCCCTTTTGTTTGTAAAACCTTTTTTAAGCTATTATCGTTTGGGTCGTCATTAAAATCTCCCATGCTTATAATTTTAGCATCAATATCTATTTTTTGAATAGAATCAATTATTCTTTTATTAAGTGCTGCTGCCTTTTCTCTATAAGGCTTACTGCGCGCTTCACCTCCACTTCTAGATGGCCAATGGTTAATAATAAAATATATAGGGTCGTTATCTAAAAAACCATTAACAACAAGTTGATCTCTAGTATAATTTCTATGACCATCTTCATTAAAAAGCAATAGACGGTGGCTTTTAAAAGTCGCAGGAATAAAAGATGCTTTTTTGTACAATAAGGCAACATCTATTCCTCGTTCGTCTGGAGAATCAACATGAATAATACCATAATCTTTATTTTCAAGATTCTTATGTTGTATTAAATCCTGTAACACACTTCTATTTTCTACCTCGCAAAGCCCAATAATATCAGGAGAAGTGTTTGTGGTTCGCTCCCCTATTTTAGAAATAACTTTAGTAATATGCGCTATCTTTTTTTGATACCGTTTTTGTGTCCATTTATAAGAGCCATTAGGAGTTCTTTCATCATCAAAAATTAAGCTGTCATTTTCCGTGTCAAAAAGATTTTCAACATTATAGAATGCTATTGTTCTAATCTTAAAGACTTTTTTTGTTTGCCCAGATAATAGAAAAGGAATTAAAAAGTGAAGTATTAACAGAACCCTCATTTGAATTTTTTAAGTAAATAGTTTATTTTTCAACTCAAAATAAAAATAATTTCCTACATTTTATGTAATATTGAATTATACATTACCATTGCATGCGCTTACTTTCAATACTAATTTTATCATCTTTTTTAACCCATAGTCAAGATTCTATTACAATTTCGGGGCTTTTACAAAAAGAAAATTCAAATAATCCTATAGAAAATGCTATTCTAATTATAGAAGGCACAAGCGAAAATTATACTTCTAACAATAAGGGCGAATTTAAGCTATCTACATTATTAAAAGGAAATTATACCTTAAAAATCTCTGCACCTTATTTTGTAACAAAAAGATTGCCACTTCTTATAGAAGACAGCAATTTAGATTTAGGTATAATTTTGCTTAAAAAAGATATCACTGTTGAGAAAATAGATAATTTAATTACACTCACAGAATCTGACTTGTCTGTTGACGACGAAACGGTTTCTTTATCCGCAGGCTTATTACAAGCAACCAGAGATGTTTTTTTAAATAGAGCTGCTTTTGATTTTGGGCAAGCATTTTTTAGAGTACGAGGATACGACTCTAGTAATGGGGAGGTGTTAATTAATGGTATTAGAATGAATAAGTTATTTGATGGTCGCCCACAATGGAACAACTGGGGAGGATTAAATGATATTATTCGAAATCAAGAATTTACAAATGGTCTTGCACCATCAGATTATACTTTTGGTGGCGTATTGGGGAATACCAATATAGATACTCGTCCTTCTAATTTAAGACCAGGGATTAGGTTATCGTCTTCAGCTTCAAATAGAACCTACGCTGGTCGTTTAATGACAACTGTTACATCACCAATTAATAGTGATGGCCTAGCCTATACTTTTTCTGCCTCAAGAAGATGGGCTAAAGAAGGCTTTATAGAAGGTACTTTATACGATGCATATTCATTTTTTGGAGCATTAGAATATCAGTTTAACAAAACAAATAGCATTGCTTTAACTACAATTTTTGCAAGAAATAGAAGAGGGCGTTCAACAGCAATCACAGAAGAAGTTTTTGAATTAGTAGGGAATCAATACAATCCGTTTTGGGGAGAACAAAATGGAGCTATTCGCAATTCGAGAGAACGTATTATTTCTGAACCCATAGTAATGTTTAATCATTATTACGATACTAAGGGAATACGCATTACATCAGGAGTCTCATACCAATTTGGCACTAACGCTCGTAGTAGATTAGGGTTTTTTAATGCGCCTAATCCAGACCCAACAAACTATAGGTATTTACCAAGTTTTTATATAAATAACCCTATTGGTGCAGATTTTACTAATGCAGGATTAGCTAGAGAAGGTTTTCTACAAAACAGACAAATTAATTGGGCAAATTTATACCAAGCTAACTCTAATGGAAAGGCAGCTTACGTGTTTCATGACGATATTGTAAAAGACACTCAACTTAGTATTTCATCAACTGCAAACGTAAAATTAAATCAAAATTTTAAGCTCGATTTTGGTTTTAATATTCAAGAATTAAAGTCTAAAAATTTTGCTCAAATTGAAGACTTGTTGGGGGCAGAATTTCATGAAGATATTGATCCTTTTTCTGATACTAGAAATAATATAAACGGAGAGATAAACAAAAAAGAAGGAGATATTTTTAGTTATAATTACGAAATAGAGGCTTCACTTTTTAATAGTTTTACGCAACTAAGTTTTGAAAAAAAAAATTGGCAAGGCTTTATTTCTGGACAAATTTCTAACACAAAATACCAAAGAAATGGGCTTTTTGAGAATGAACGTTTTCTAGATAATTCTATAGGTAAAAGTGAGAAGCTTAATTTTTCTAACTATGGTTTAAAAAGCGGTTTGACTTACAGAATTACGGGCAGAAATTGGTTAAAGTTAAATGCAGGACATATTAATAAAGCACCATTTTTACAAAATACTTTTATTAACCCTAGAGAGAGTAATGAAATAGTACCTGATATTACAAATGAAACAGTTTCAACGGTAGATTTAAACTATTTTTTGCGCCTGCCAGACCTTACGGCAAGAGTATCTACTTTTTATACAAGATTCAATAATGCAACAGATATTAATTTCTTTTTTGTTGATTCTGGAGTAGGTTCAGATTTTGTTCAAGAAGTGATAACAGATTTAGACACATCGCATAAAGGTGTTGAGCTTGGGCTAGAATATCAAATTTCATCTCAAGTAAAACTTTCTTTAGTGGCTAATTTTGCCGAATACCTGTATGCCAATAATCCATCGGTAACTATAAATTTTGATACAGCAGGAGCCGAGGAAGATTTAATTAATCAAGAAGGTAATATAGATTTAGGGGTAGCAAATATTGAAGGGTATAAATTGGCGCAAGGACCACAACAAGCCGTAGCTTTAGGGATTGAGTATAGAGACCCAAAATATTGGTGGATGGGGGCAACTACTAATTATTTGGCTAACAATTATGCTAATATTTCTACAATAACTAGAACTCAGAGCTTCTTTTTTGACCCAGAAACAGGAGAACGTTTCCCTAACGCTACAGAAGAGAATGTAAATGCACTTTTAAGGCAATCAAAGTTAGATGACTTTTATTTATTGAATTTGGTTGGAGGAAAATCGTGGCTTATAGACGGCAAGTATATTAGTGTATTTGCTAGTATAAATAATGTTTTTGATGCGATTTTTAGAACAGGAGGTTTTGAACAAAGTAGGAATGGAAATTTTGGGCAGTTACAACAAGATAGTCTTCGTGATAATCCATCTTTTGCTCCTAGGCACTGGTATGGCTTTGGAAGAACATATTTTTTAAATCTTGCTATAAGCTTTTAAAATAATGTATAGACAGATAAAATATTTAAGTCTTATTGCTATTCTTATACTAAACTCTTGCGTTGAGAATAGAGATTTTGCCACAATTGAGAGTGCGTGTTCTAATACTTTAATTGCAAATGCTTCTTTTGCTCAAGTAAAGGAATTATATAATGGGGAGTTATTACAAATACAAGAAGATTTAGTTATTGAAGGTTATGTAATATCTTCTGATGAGGCAGGAAACTTTTTTAGTGTACTTCATTTTCAAGATGAAGCAATTAACCCATCAGAAGGTTTTCAAATAGAAATAGATTTAAGGGAAAGTCACTTATTTTTTGAACCCGGAAGTAAAATTTTCATTAAGCTTAAAGGCCTTTTTTTAGGAAAAAGTAGAGGCGTTTTTAAATTAGGAGGAACATTTACTGGCTTTGGTACTACAACGGTAGGTAGGCTTCCTGCTCTGCAAATACCGGAGCATATTTTTTTGAGTTG
>CAZLUS010000034.1:13908-19961 GCA_964562775.1 uncultured Flavobacteriaceae bacterium
GGTGTTCTTTTAATGGATAATGACGATTTTTTACTAGCAATTAGAATTATTGAAGATATTAATTTTGTGAATGATAGATGCGAAGACTTGATTACAGAGTTCACGTCAAATAATATATTTATTTCAGAATTAGCAGACCCTAATAATAGTATTGATGGACGCTTTGTGGAACTTTATAATGCTTCAGATGAGGCTTTAGATTTAAATGGATGGGAACTACGTCGTTACACAAATGCAAGTACAGAAGTAAGTTCAAGAATTGATTTATCAGGATATAATATAGCATCAGAAAGCACACTAGTAATATCTCCTAATGCTCAAGAATTTGAAATAATTTATGGTTTTGCTCCAGACATAGCTGTATCAACAAATAGCCCTGCAGATTCTAATGGAGATGACAATCTACAGCTAGTAGACCCATTTGGGGAAGTTATAGACACTTTTGGGATTATTGGAGAAGATGGATCAGGAACCAATCATGAGTTTGAAGATGGCAGAGCTTTTAGAAATTTAAATGTAACTACTGGTAATCCTAATTACAATTTTTTAGAATGGACAATTTATAACGATACTGGAGATGCGGAGACTATAAATATGCCACAAAATGCACCCGAAGATTTTACGCCTGGTTTGAGAGAATAAAAGCTGTAAATGTATATTAACTAGTTTTTTTATACCTTACCAATACTATGGACAAAGCCCTTTTTTTTAATGCAATCCGAAATGGAGATATAGCAACTGTTAAAGACCAAATAGCGGCAAACAAAAAATATATTGAACTAACAGATGAAAGAGGTTCAACGCCATTAATATTAGCTTCTTATTACAACCAGGTTCAACTAGTAAACTTTCTTATAGATAGAAGAGCACTAATAGATGGGCAAGATGGTTCAGGGAATACGGCTTTAATGGGGGTTTGTTTTAAAGGATTTAAAGAAACCGCAATTAGTCTAATTAAGGCGGGGGCTAATGTAAATCAAAAGAATGCTATGGGCGGTACTTGCCTTATTTATGCTGTTACTTTTGGGCATATAGAGATAGCCAAAATATTATTAGAAAACGGAGCAGATAAAACCTTAAAGGATGCTAGGGGTAGCACTGCATTAGATCATGCTAAAAAACAAGAATCGGATAAATTAATTGCTTTATTAACTACGCCTAATTAAAATAGTAAGTGGAAGCTAATACCTTAAATATTGCTTTAATTCAGTCTCATTTGCTTTGGGAAAATCCAAAGGCAAATAGAAAAGTTTTTTCAGAAAAAATTAGCAAAATATCTAAAGAGACAGATTTAATTATTTTGCCAGAAATGTTTACAACGGGTTTTACCATGAACCCAGAACATATTGATAAAACAGAAAGTAGTAAGACTTTAGATTGGTTAAAAAATGAAGCTACAAAAAATGAAGCTGCAATTATTGGTAGCACTGTATATCAAGAAAAATCTTGTTTTTATAATAGGTTGTTTTTTGTTTCGCCTAAAGGAGAAGTAGAGCACTATGATAAAAAGCACACTTTTACACTGGCAGGAGAAGACAAGGTGTATAAAGCGGGTAAAAAAAAGCTAATAGTAGCATACAAGGGTTTTAAAATATGCCCACTTATATGTTATGATCTTCGTTTTCCTGTTTGGGCAAGAAATGTAGAAGATTATGATATTTTACTTTATGTAGCTAATTGGCCTAAACCTAGAATTGAAGCTTGGGACACCCTTTTAAAGGCAAGAGCTATAGAAAATATGAGTTATTGTATAGGCGTAAATAGAATAGGTTTAGATGGGCTAGGCTACGAATATACAGGCCATTCTTCGGTTTACGATGTTTTAGGAAAACAACTAGCCTTTTCTAACAAAGAAGAATTAATGGAAGTAAGTTTATCAAAAAAACATATTAGATTACATAGAGAAAAGCTAAAGTTTTTACAAGATAAAGATACTTTTAGCTTCTAATAAAAAAAGTTTCGTTCTTTTCCCAATTGGCTCTAATTTCAATAAGGTCAGGATAATATATTATACGTTCAGGTTGTAATTTATTTAGATAACTACCTGTGTCCCATTTGCCATTATCATTTTCATCAAAAATAATACGAACCCTATAGTTTTTAGGGTCTAAATTACGGAAGTCATAAGCCTGAGGTTGTTTTGCAATTAGTTGACGAATTAGGTTGTCTCTCTCATCCGTTAGTTCAACAATTATAGGGTAGTTTAACTCGCCAGATAAATTTAAGGTTAGATTACCATAATCGGCATAGCCATTTGTAGACAATCTTGTAATTATAGTATCGTTTTGCATGCCAAAAAAATCTTCAATAGCACCAGGTAATAGCACAACATTATATCTTTCATTTGGGTTAACTTCAAAATTAAAATCAAGATTGTTTTTTAAGGTATCTATTTTAACCGAAAAAGGTTTTTGAATGGTATCTTGGTCTAAAATTGCAATTTTAGAAGTGTCTATTTTTTGAATAGGAGTATTAGCTAGAATTTTAAATGTGTCTTCAAAATTTAGCCTACTACTTGGACTTGGAGTTAGCCTAAGAGAATCTAAAGGTAATTTTCTATTTTTTACAGTAAAGGTGTCTATAAAGCCTAATTTTTCGTTGGTTACAGTAAATAAAATTGAATCTATATCCGTAGGAGTTAGCCAGTAGTTAATACTATCGTTTTCTCTGTCTTTTAGCATTACACTTTTTACAGAATCTGGCAATACAGTTAAGGGTTCAATTTTAAAATTTTCTTTTGGCCCTTTATAGCCAAAAATAATTTTGTTTTTAGCGGCATAACTAGGAACGGAAATAGAATAATCTGGAATTTCTTTAAATAGATTAAGTAAAAAAAGACTATCTGAAGGAAGGCTAATAGTATCTGCTAAAAATCCTATTTTATCACTATTTTGATCAAAGACATTATTCTTAGTTTCATCTTTTAAAGCTATTAAATGGTACTTACCTTCCTTTAAATTTTTAAGAGAAAAAAGAGGTAGACTATCTAAGGTATTGGTAATATAGTTAGGAGGGTATTTGTAGATAGTAGAGTCGTTAAATACACTATCTATTTCATATAACATAACACTAATAAACTCATCAGCCTTTTTGTTGTATGCGTCTTTTACAACTCCAGAAATTGATAAAGAATCTATTAAATCTCCAGTAGAGAAAACATAGGTTAAAAATCGGTTGGGGTTTCCTTCATTATTATCAACAATACTTTGTCCAAAATTAATGGTGTAGGTTGTATTTTCTCTAAGGGTATCTTTAAATGTAATTTCTACAAACTTACTGGTGGTTCCTTGGGGTCTTATTTTTGGTATATATTTTAACGGAGGCGAAATTACCAGTTGGTTTTGAACATCTTCAAGTGTAATAAACTCATCAAAGGTGAGTCGTATGGTTTTTTTGTTAAAATTAGTGCTTAGGTTTTTTGGATCAGCTTTAATTAATACAGGAGGTGTAATGTCTTTATCTCCACCAGTAGGCGAACCTCTTCTAGCACATTGCCAGAAACCAACAATCATAAAAAAAAGAAAAAGTAAGCTTAAAATCTTTTTCAAAAAACGCATAAACTTATAATTGATAGACAAATAAACAACATCTTAATAGTATTTTAGACTTTATGCCTTCAATTTTAGAAAACTTTGGTATTAAAATTAAGGAACCATTGCCATTGTAGCTACATAAAGCTCAACACCTTCAACTTTTAATAGTGCAGCACCGCAAGCCTCAATAGTTGCTCCGGTAGTAATAACATCGTCAATTAATAAGACCTTTTTGTTTTTTAAAATACTACTATTTTCTACAGTATATAATTCTTTAGAACTACTCTTCCAACGGCTAATTCTATTTTTCTTTGTTAATGTTCTAGTATTTGCAGTTTTTATTAAGGCATCTTTTAAAAAAGGAACATTTAAATGAAAAGCCAATTGTTTGCCAAATTGATCCACCTGGTTATAACCACGCATTTTAAGTTTTTTATAATGCAGGGGTACAGGCACTATTACATCTATGGGGTCTAATGCACTTTGTTTTTTTAGAATATCACCATAGATATCACCTAAAAATATGCCTATCTCTTCTTGATTTTTATATTTTAAGTGATGTAAAAGATGTTTTACTATACCATTTTTAGTAAAAAAAAGTAAGGAACCAGCCTTTTTAACAGGAATTCTCCCATAGAAAATACGATCAACGGTGTTCTCTTCTATGAAGTTATAATCGGTGAGAGGTAAATCATTTCGACAAACGGTACATAATAGGTGTTCTCCTCTATATAATTGTGTATTACATCCAAAACAAACCCTAGGCAATAGTATGGAATTAATATCGTTTATTATCTTTGGTAACTTGGAGTATGACAAACCTTATGCCTATTTATTAGCTTCTTAAATTTAATGGAATCTCAAGATACTAAATTCAATTATAAAATAATCGCTACAGCATTAGCTGCGGTTATAATTGCAATTTTAATCGCCTTTTACTATAGCTACGCTCAGTCTAAAAGAAGCTTAAGATATTTAGAGGATCAAAAAAAATTATTAGTAAAAGAAGTTACCTTAATGAAAGTTGAGGTAAATAGACTTTCTGGTCTAAATGAGGCTGGTGATATAGAGCTTAAAATATCAGAAAATAAAATACAGCAATTATTAGATTCTGTAGGGAGACTAAATTTTAGTATAACTAAGCTAAAAGAAAGTCAAAAAGCACTTAGAGCTCTTGAGTTAAGTTTTGATAGTTTAAAGCTTAAGAATAACTTTTTGCGTTATAATAACGGTCTATTATCAGATAAATACGAAAAGACAAGACGAGAGATTCAAGAATTAAAAGGAAAAACTTCGTCTTTAGAACAGACCGAAGCTTTGGTGAGGCAGAAAAATAAAGAACTCAGCAAAGAACTTAAGGTTAAGAGCTATTTGCAAATGGCGGAGAATAGTGGAGAAGGTAGTGGTTTTAGGCTTAGAGGAGGCAGGCCAATAGAAACGAATAAAGCATCCACTATAGAAAAGTTAAGAGGATGTGTTACTATCCTTGCTAATCCAAATGAAAAAGGCAATATAAAAATATTATACCTGCAGTTTTTAGGACCAAATCTGAAAGTTATTGAAGACAACTCCAATACAATTTCTGTAGGGGGTAATATCTATAGTAAAAGGTCTGAAGTTTTGTATTTAGGCAAGGAAATTCAAATGTGTGACGCTATAACCGTACCAGAAGGCTCTCTAGAAGAAGGTATTTATACTTTAAATATTTTTGAGGACGAGCGTTTACTTTCTTCATCAGAATTTCAATTAAAATAAACTTTTCGCTTACTAGTCATTATACTATTTTTGCCTAATGGCAAATAAAGATGATATTTTCAAGAAGGTAATTTCGCATGCTAAGGAATATGGTTACGTATTTCAATCTAGTGAGATTTATGATGGACTAAGTGCAGTCTACGATTATGCCCAAAATGGTGTAGAACTCAAAAAAAACATTAGAGAATACTGGTGGCAAGCCATGGTACAACTCAATGATAATATAGTTGGGCTAGATTCTGCCATTTTTATGCACCCTACTACTTGGAAAGCTTCTGGGCACATAGATGCCTTTAATGATCCTTTAATTGACAATAAAGATTCTAAAAAACGATACCGTGCAGATGTTTTGGTAGAAGATTATGTTGCCAAAATTGAAGCTAAAATTGATAAAGAAGTTGCTAAAGCAGCAAAACGTTTTGGGGATAGTTTTGATAAGAAGCAATTTTTAGAAACTAATGGTCGTGTTGTTGACTATCAAACTAAAGCAGATGGAATTTTAAAGCGCTTAGGAAAATCTTTGGAAAATGAAGACTTAGCCGATGTAAAAGCACTCATTGAAGAATTAGAAATTGCATGCCCACTCTCTGGCTCTAAAAATTGGACTGATGTAAAACAGTTCAATCTAATGTTTGGAACTAAGCTTGGGGCTTCGGCAGATTCTGCTATGGATTTATACCTACGCCCAGAAACTGCTCAGGGAATCTTTGTAAATTTCTTAAATGTGCAAAAGACAGGTAGAATGAAAATTCCGTTTGGAATTGC
>CAZLUS010000035.1:0-19944 GCA_964562775.1 uncultured Flavobacteriaceae bacterium
TTCAAATTTATTTGAATAGTAATAGGCTTCCTGTAGTTTTGTTAATACATAAAAGTCATTTTTAAAAACGTCTTTTAAACAAGCATTATAGTTTTCAATAGCCTCTTGGTACATTTTCTCATCCATATAAGCGTCTGCTAAGGCAACTCTATTTTTAAATGTATCAGAGAATTTTAGCTGCTTTTGTAAATCTTTAATTTTCTTGGTTGGATTTAAAATCGTTACCAGACTTTCTAGTGTTTTTTCAATATCACTTCTCTGAATTACATTCATAAACAGATATAATAAAGAACCAAGAATTGGAATGAAAAGAATGATAAATATCCAATAGTAATTATTCTTATTGGGTAACAGTGGTATACACAAAAAACTTGAAGTGCAATTATTAGGTAATAGTACATGGACTAAAAATAATATAATAGTTTTAACTGAAACCCTACTATATTAAGAAAAATTATAGATACATATCGACTATACGTTAGACATCAATAAAAAAACAAATTCGCGGGATTTTAGAAAAACTAAAGCAAGCTAAACTTAATCTACTCTAAAGTTTAGTTCTAAAGCACCTTGTTCAGAAAAGCTTAGTTCATAGGTGTACAAACCAATAGGTAATGGGTCGCCAATAATACTGTCTGTTGGTATAAAATTAAATTCTGTAGAATCTGTTACTACAGTTATAGTATCTGCAGCATATGCAACTTCAAAAGGTAAATAATCAGAAAAATCATCTGCTAAAACATTCTCAAAACGTAGTGTATCCACTCTAATTTGAACAGATGTAAAATCAACATTACTTCTATTATTAATTCTAATATTAGCGTTTAACAATTCGTCGTCTCTGTCATCGCATGAGAAGATAATTAAAACTACAACTAAAATGGAAAGAAGTATCTTTTTCATTTAAACTACTTTAAATAAAAGAACGTTTAGAAAAAGAATTTATTCTATCGGATAAAAACAGGCTGGTCTGCTTTAACAGTATGAGCAGCACTGAACTCATAATCATCGTAATTAAAGCCTTTAATATCGTCTAAAGTTTTTGCATTAGTATCTATAATATACCTTACCATAGAACCTCTAGCTTTTTTGGCAAAAAAGCTTATTATCTTAAGTTTATCGTTTTTCCAATCTTTAAACACTGGTGTAATTACAGGCTCTTTTAGGGCTTTTGTATCTATTGCAGAAAAATACTCGTTGCTGGCTAGGTTAACAAAAAGCTCACCATCTTCTAATTCTTTATTTAGGTGTTCCGTTAACTCCTGTTTCCAAAATTCATAAAGATTCTTTTTTCTACCCACTTTTAGCTGCGTACCCATCTCTAATCTATAAGCTTGTATTAAATCTAGCGGTTTTAAAATACCATAAAGACCAGATAATATTCTTAATGTATTTTGTAGCTGTTCTATTTTATCTTCGGAAATACTGTAGGCATCTAAGCCCTTATATACATCTCCATTAAATGAATATACTGCTGGACGCGCATTTTGCTTGGTAAAAGGTGTTGAAAATTGCTGATTACGTTCCCAATTAAGTTGCGCTAGATTATCAGAAATAGCCATTAGTTCTGATAGCGCTTTTGGTTTCTTTTTAGCCAATACTTTATTGAGCTCCATAGACTTTGCTATAAAGCTTGGTTGGCTATACTGATCTGTAGGCAATTTACTTTCAAAGTCTAAAGACTTTGCTGGAGAAACTACAATTTTCATTTTCCTTTCATTTAAATTCAAAAATATATCCAAAATATTGAATAATATAATGGAAACAAAAAGACTTTTTTATACCAAGATTGAAAGAATCTATACTAGTTAGAATGTATAGCGTAATTCCTCCACTTTTCTATACAATTGGCTATATCTTCTGGTAACTCGGAATTAAATTGCATAAGCTCACCAGTAATAGGATGTTTAAACCCAAGAGTTTTTGCGTGTAATGCCTGTCTAGGTAATATTTTAAAGGCATTATCTACAAACTGTTTATATTTTGTAAATGTTGTGCCCTTTAATATTCTATCACCACCATATCTCTCGTCATTAAACAAGGTATGTCCAATATATTTCATATGAACACGTATTTGATGTGTTCTCCCTGTTTCTAATTTACAAGATACTAATGTTACATAACCTAAACGCTCTATAACTTTATAATGAGTTATGGCTTCTTTTCCCTCATCTCCTTCTGGAAAAACTGTCATTTGCAATCTATTCTTTGGATGACGTGCCATATGCCCTTCTATAGTACCTTCATCATCAGTTACATTACCCCATACCAGCGCAATATATTCACGTTCACTTGTCTTATTAAAAAACTGTTTAGACAAATGAGCCATCGCAATTTCTGTTTTAGCTACAACTAAAAGTCCAGAAGTATCTTTATCGATTCGATGCACTAATCCTGGTCTTTCTGAGCTATTATTAGGTAAGTTTTCAAAATGATATACAAGTGCATTTATTAAAGTACCCGAATAATTACCATGCCCAGGGTGAACAACCATTCCTGCTGGTTTATTCACTACCAGTAATGCATCATCTTCATAAACAATATCTAAGGGAATATTCTCTGGTGTAAGCAGAAATTCATAAGGTGGGTGTGCAAAAAGCACTCTAACTTGATCACCAGCTTTTACTTTATAGTTTTGTTTAACTATTGCATTATTCACCCAAATATTACCATCTTTAGCAGCTTTCTGAATTTTGTTTCGCGTAGCATTTTCTATAAAATTCATTAAAAATTTATCTACACGCAGTGGTTCCTGTCCTTTAGATGCAGTAACATTATAATGCTCGTAAAGCTCCTCCTCTTGAGGCTCTTCTATATTTTGATTAACTCCCATGCTATTCGGATTCTGCCTGAATAATAGCGCTACTAGGTATTTTTCCGTTACCGCAAAACAACTCTATTTTAGAAGTCTTTGGCAGCTTATCTCCTGCCTTTATACGCTTCCCTTTGTGCTTTAGATAGTATACCATATCCTTACCTATCTCGTCTATATAAGTAACGCGCTGTACACCTAAACCAACAGCTCGTAACATAGACCTTGCATTACGTAGTGTCACCCTAGCTTCATCAATATCTGGCACACTTACTTCTTTATAACCAGAAGGGTTTACTGTAAAATATATTTTGCGATTATCTTTTACTTTACTTCCAGCATATGGGTCTTGCTCTAAAATAGAAAAGCGAGGATAATCTGGATTGTAATTGGTAGAATCTAAAACCTCATAGCGAAGGCCTGCTTCTTCTGCAACTTTTCGCATTTCTTGAACAGACATTTTAGAAAAATCTGGAACCTCTACAAACTCTCCATGATTAGTTTCGCTCTTTAACCATTGCAAAGTTACAAACACCAATAGTATTGTAATAAGGAGCGCTATCCCTAATTGGATAAAGAAAGTTTTACTCTTTAAAAATTGAAAAAAATGTTTCATGAAAAAGTGTTGACCAAACAAATATAGAAAAACAGCCCTTTTTTCTTTACTTTGTCACCAGTATATTTAAATTTATGAAAAACGTAGCCATTATAATGGGCGGCTTCTCTAGCGAGTATGACATCTCTATAAAGAGCGCAAATGTTGTTTTTAAACATTTAGATAAAGAAAAATATAACGCGTATTGTATATACATCGTTAAAGACTATTGGTACTATCTTGATGAGAATAAAATAGAGCACCATGTAAATAAGAATGACTTTAGCATTAGAGTAAACGATGCACATATAAAATTCGATGTTGTTTTTAATGCCATACATGGTACCCCTGGTGAAGATGGCATTTTACAAGCTTATTTTGAACTCTTAAATATTCCGCACACCTCTTGTGATTCATATCAAGCAGCACTAACATTTAATAAAAGAGACTTATTAAGTGTTTTGAAAGCATATAATATTAAATGTGCTACATCGTATTTCTTAAATGATGGTGATAATATAGACACTACGGCTATTACTGCTAAAGTAGGTTTACCTTGTTTTGTTAAGGCTAATAAAGCTGGTAGCAGTTATGGTATTTCTAAAGTCTATGAAGAAAAAGAGCTCGAAAATGCTATTCATAAAGCTTTTAAAGAAGATGATGAAATTATAATTGAATCTTTTTTAGATGGCACAGAAGTTTCTGTTGGTGTAATTACCTATAAAGGAAAAATTACAGTTTTACCCATTACAGAAATAGTTACTGAAAATGATTTTTTTGACTACGAGGCTAAATATGAAGGAAAATCAAAAGAAATTACACCTGCGAGAATCTCTAAAGAACAAGAAAAAAAAGTTTGTGAATTAGCGCAAAAAATATATAAAACGCTAAAACTAAAAGGCTTTTCTAGAAGTGAATTTATTTTTATTAATGACGAACCCTATCTTTTAGAAGTAAATACAACTCCTGGGCTAACAGAGGAAAGTATTTTACCTCAGCAAGCCAATGAATATGGGATAAGCTTAGCACAACTTTTTGATAATGCCATTGAAGAAAGCCTGAAGAAATAATACATACCTTTATATAAACTATTTATAATGAGACGCGCAATTTTTCCTGGTTCTTTTGACCCACTAACCTTAGGTCATGTTGATATTATTAAAAGAGGGGTAACCCTTTTTGATGAGTTATATATTGCTATTGGGGTAAATTTGGAAAAAAAATATATGTTTTCGCTAGAGGATCGTAAAAGATTTATTGAAGAGGCATTTAAAACAGAACCTAAGGTAAAAGTTGTGACCTATGAAGGCTTAACAGTAGATTTCTCTAAAAAAATTAAAGCAGATTTTATATTAAGGGGCTTACGCAATCCTGGGGATTTTGAATTTGAAAAATCAATAGCCCATATTAATAGAAAGCTATCCGAAATAGAAACGGTATTCTTATTAACTTCTTCTGGCAAATCTTATATAAGCTCTTCCATTGTTCGTGAGATTATTAGACATAATGGTGATTATACCAGCCTAGTACCAAATACAGTAGTTGTACCAAAGATTTAATGTTTTTTATAAGTTTTTTCCTACAATCACAACAACTTATAGCATATTCACAACATTATCTTTAAATAATTAGTTTCAGCTTTTAAGTTTGTAGGAAAATACCTTAAAATTAAAACCTACGACTCTAATACAACCAGCCGTCATAATACTTCATATTATGATATTATTGAACAACTACCAAATGCAATTGCAATTATAGGTTGCGATGGTGAGTTTGCGTGTACTTCTGTAGGTTGGGAAAATTTATTTTCTTTTTTAAATCTTCCTAGAACTAAGAAAAAGCAGTTATTATTTTTTAAATCTAATGACTTTCAATGGTTTGAATTGATTACCAAATCGATAACTAATGAAACCGAGTTAGGATATCATTCTATAATTGGAACTACTACTACTGAAAAAGGTATTGAATGGAATTTTAAGCCTTATTACGAAAAAAACAAGATAGCTGGAGCTATAGTTACTGCCAAACCTTGCATAAAAGATTTAGAAAAAGAAAGACTCGATTTATACTTAGATACAATTTCAGAGATTTCTAAAGTAGGGCTTTGGGAATATGATATAGAAGAAGACAATATTCACTGGTCACAGACTACAAAGTCAATCTATGAAGTACCCGAAGATTA
Organism: uncultured Flavobacteriaceae bacterium; assembly: GCA_964562775.1. GTDB lineage: Bacteria > Bacteroidota > Bacteroidia > Flavobacteriales > Flavobacteriaceae > Croceitalea. Next base: position 5,590 of record CAZLUS010000035.1, read on the forward strand.
CCAACCTAATCTTAATAAAGTCCTAGAATTTTGCACTATAGCACATAGTCGTAATAAAATTTCTATGCTAATTCACAATGCTATTGAAATTGATAATAAATTTCAAGAGCGAATACAAATAACAACTCACAAAGGCAATGAGATATTCGTATTATTTTCAGGCAAGTCAATCTATAAAGGAGATAAAGTTGTTAAGCTTGTAGGCACCATACAAAATATAAGTGGGCAAGTTATAACAGAAAATAGACTAAGAGAAAATGAAAAATTACTTTTTACACTAATAGACAACATACCCTTAAATGTTTACTTAAAAGATAAAGAGTCAAAAAATATTTTAGTAAATAAATCATCAGCTGATTATCTAAATGTAAAACACCCCAATGAGCTTATCGGCAAAAATAATTCGGAATACTTTGATACTAGAACAGAAAAATTACTTCGCAAACAAGATGTACAAGTACTAAAAACGCAAAAGCCTATTATAGCACAAGAAGAAATAATTACTAAGAAAGATGGAACTTCTATACCCTTTCTTATCTCTAAGGTTCCTCTAAAAGATGTAAAAGGTAAAACCTATGCCATTTTAGGAATAAGTATTAATATATCTAACTTAAAACAAAAAGAAATAGAACTAACACAGCTAATAGATATTACATCAATACAAAATAAAAAGCTCACCAATTTTGCACATATAGTATCACATGATTTAAGATCACATTCTGCTAATTTTTCTATGCTCTTATCTTTTCTAACAAAAGAAAAAGACGAAAAAGAAAAAGAAAAGATTATGGAAATGTTATTAACCTCTTCTGACGGGTTATTAAACGCACTTGATAATCTAAATCAGATTGTAGACATTCATAAAAACACCAATCTAGCAAAAACAGATATAAATTTATGTACTTCTATTGATACCATTCATAAAAGCCTTTATGCGCTATTCAAAAAAAATAAGGTTGTTTTTAAAAAACATTTAGGTAAATGCAAAAATATAAATGGCATACCTAGTTATGTGGACAGCATTATTCATAATTTATTAACCAATGCCGTTAAATATAAACACCCTGACAGAAACCCAATAATTTCAGTTAACACAAAAAAAGAAGGTAATAAAATTGTACTAAGTGTTAAAGACAATGGTATAGGAATAGATTTAAGAAAAAATGGCGATAAACTTTTTGGTATGTATAAAACTTTTCATGCAAATGATGACGCAAGAGGTATTGGATTATACATTACAAAAAATCAAATAGAAGCTATGGGAGGTAATATTTTAGTATATAGTGAAGTAGATAAAGGAACAACATTTAAAGTTTATTTTAATGAAAAATATTAATAACATTTTTGTTATTGACGACGACTCAATAACATTATTCGGTCTAAAAAAAATCTTATCAAAACTAAGCCCAAAAACTAATGTAGAAGATTTTAAAAACGGGCAATTGGCTATTGATACCATTAAAGAAAAATTAGAACAAGGGCAGCACTTACCCGAGGTCATTTTTTTAGATATTAATATGCCTATTTTAGATGGTTGGGGCTTTTTAAAAGAATTTGTAGAACTACAAGTAAAAGATAAAATGCTAATCAATATTATAACCTCATCTATTGATCCTGCCGATAGAGAACAATGGTTATATTATAAAGAACGTACGCATCATCATATTGATTTTATGACAAAACCTATCTATAAACTAGAACATAGCGACCTATATAAAATTGATAAAGCTTCTTAAAATTTAGTTTTACCTATTTTTGAGTTGAAGTTCCCCCCAATTTTAATTCAAAAATGAAAATGAAAAATTTTGTCCTTGCTTCAATAGTACTATTTCTTTTTTCTTGCGAAACTAAAAAAGAATACAATACAAATGCACCCTTAACTACATTTGAAAAATCTGAAGGCACCGAAACTTCTACTTATAATGAAACCATAGCTTTTTACATAGAGTTAGCTAAAGATATCCCTGAAATTAATATTCAATCTATCGGGAATACTGATAGCGGTTTTCCATTACACATTGTTACCTTTAATCCTGATGCCAATTTCAATTTTGAAAGAATTAGAAAGGATAAAGTATTAGTTCTTATAAATAATGGCATACATCCTGGAGAAAGTGATGGTATAGATGCTACCATGCTATTGTTTCGTGATTTAGCTTACGGCAATATTCAAAGTCCAAAAAATACAGTTATAACTACAATCCCTATATACAATATTGGTGGTTCATTAAATAGAAATTCTACCACAAGAGCAAACCAAAATGGGCCAATTTCATATGGGTTTAGAGGAAACGCCCAAAACTATGATTTAAATAGAGATTTTATTAAAACGGATACTGAAAATGCGAAATCTTTTTCTAAAATTTTCCACCTTGTTAAACCAGATATTTTTATAGATAATCATGTAAGTAATGGTGCAGACTACCAGTATACCTTAACACATTTATTCACGCAACACAACAAATTAGGAGGCCAAATAGGCAGCTATCTAAATAAAGAATTTAGACCAGCTCTAGAGAATAATTTAAAGGCTAAAGGCTGGGATATAACACCTTATGTAAATGTATTTAACAGACCTCCAGAAACAGGTTTTTCGCAATTTTTAGATTCCCCCAGATATTCCACTGGCTATACTACACTATGGAATACGCTTGGTATGATGGTAGAAACACATATGCTTAAACCCTATAAAAATAGAGTAAAAGGCACTTATCAATTAATGGTGGAAGCCATTGGCATAGCCGATAAAGAAAAACAAAAAATAAAAGATCTTCGTTTAGAGCAATTTAATACTATTGCCAATGCAAAAACATATTATCTTAATTGGCAAGTTGACACCACAAAAAATAGCATATTAAATTTTAAAGGACTTAAAGCAGATACTATTAAAAGTAAAATAACTGGTTTCCCTAGATTAAAATATGATAGCAGTAAACCTTTTACAAAAGAGGTCATTTACCAAAACTATTTTTCCCCTGCTGATACTATCACTATTCCAGCAGCATATATTATTAAGAAAGGATGGTTTAAGATTATAGAAAAATTAGAAAATAATAAAATTGATTTTTTTGAAATTAAAAATGATACTACCCTAACGGTAGAATCATACAAAATTGATGATTACAAGACCAGAAACAGTGCCTATGAAGGGCATTATTTACATTACAATACAACAGTAGTTAGTTCTAAAGAAGAAGTTTCTTTCTTAGAAGGTGATTTTGTAGTTCCTACTAATCAAAATGGAATACGCTACTTATTAGAAACTCTGGAACCACAAGCTCCTGACTCTTTTTTTAATTGGAATTTTTTTGATACTGTATTACAACAGAAAGAAGGTTTCTCTCCATATGTTTTTGAAGATGAAGCTTATAAAATGCTTCAAGAAAATGAAACATTACGTGCAAATTTTTTATCAAAAAAAGAAAACGACGAAACCTTTGCTAAAAATTGGTATGCGCAATTAGATTGGTTATTTAAGAAATCTGAGCATTATGAAAAAGCACACTTACAATACCCTGTTTATAGAATTTTAAAAGGCAGTCCGGAAGAAAATATACTACTCGACAGATGATTCTTCTTCAAAAAGCGATTGAATAGTTAGATAAGATTTTTTTAGTGCCTTAGCAGTTTTCTTAGAACCTTTCCATTTTACTTTTGTAATACCTTCACCTTTTTGGCCTTTTAATACACCAGAATAAGTTGTAGTCATATCAAACCATACTACTTTTTTAAGGCGATATTCTCCTGCTCTTTTAAAGATATGGTAGGTAGTTTTTAAGTAATTTTTAATGACCAAGTCTTTAACCCCTGTTTCTTCTTCTACCTCTCTTAAAGCTGCTTTTTCAATAGATTCTCCTTTGTCTAATTTACCCTTAGGTAAATCCCATTTTTTTTCTCTATAGATAAAAAGTATTTTCCCTTTTTCATTTCTTACCATGCCTCCAGCTGCCACTACAACAGGGATTTTCATACAAAAACTCTCTAGAATTTTTTCTGAAGGGTCATAGATATAAGCTACATCTAGTATTTTTTTTGATAAGGCTTTAATCGCATAAGCAATGTCATCGTCTTCCATAAGAAAGACATTTCCTGTATCATTTTCAGGCCTTACATTTGTTAAAATCAGTGGAGATTCATTAACAAAAACTTTATACATTTGCGAAATGATTTTAGATAAGAACAGTGCTAAAAAAACAGCTGAACTATTACTGCAAATTAATGCAATAAAGTTGAAACCCGAAAATCCTTTTACATGGGCCTCTGGTTGGCACTCTCCTATTTATTGCGATAATAGGGTACTACTTTCTTATCCTCAAGTAAGGAATTTTATTCGCCAAGAAATGGCGCAACAAGTTGAAAACCTTTATGGTAAGCCAGATGTAATAGCAGGAGTAGCCACTGGTGCAATTGGTATTGGTATGCTAGTCGCAGATGCTATGGATCTGCCATTTATCTATGTAAGACCGCAACCCAAGTCTCATGGCAGGCAAAATCAAGTAGAGGGTCATTTAAAAGCTGGACAAAATGTGGTTGTTATAGAAGATTTAATTAGCACTGGAAAAAGCAGTCTTAATGCAGTAAATGCACTTAAAAATGCTGGAGCTAAAATAAAAGGAATGCTTGCTATTTTTACCTATGGATTTGCTATTGCAGAAGAAAACTTTAAAAAAGAAAATATTACTTTACATACCTTGAGTGATTATGAGCATCTAATTCATCAAGCATCAGAAATAAATTATATAAAAGAAGAAGAATTGCAAACCTTATTGCAATGGAAGACTAATCCAGAGCAATGGAAACCATAGCCTAATGCATATAGAAGCAAATAAAAAAACTGTCCTCAAAAGCTCAAAAGAAGTATTCGATTTTTTAATAGACATTAAAAACTTTAAAGTTTTAATGCCTGAAAATATTGATAAGTTCGAGATTTTAGATGAAAAGACTTTTAAATTTGCTTTAAGCGGTATGCCAGAAATAGTACTTCGCTTAAAAGAACAATATCCCAATGACAAAGTAATTCTTGGCGCAGCGAGTGATAAATTACCTTTTACCTTAACGGCAGATATAAAAGCTTTAGCAGAAAATGAAAGTGAAGTTGGCTTAAGTTTTGAAGGAGAATTTAATGCTATGATGGCAATGATGATAAAAGGTCCAATCACAAAATTCATGGAAACCCTATCTGGTAATATGGATAAGATTGCTTAGTAGAGTAGCTTAATCTCTTTTAAACCGTATTTTTTTTGCAAGCCATCTTTATGCTCCACAATTAATTTACCTTCAGTATCCACACCCATAATTATACCCATAAATTTTTCGTTTTTTGTATTCATAAAAGTGGAGGGGATATCCTTTCTAAAAAGAATTTTATGGTATTTTTCTCTTAGTTCTTGTGAAGAGATTGAAAAATAAAATTTTAATCTACTTCTTATGGGTTCAATTAAATTATGTGGTTCTAATTTCTGTTCTAATAATAAGCCTAAGGAACTCACTTTTTCCAAGGTTCCAAAATTAGTCTGGTTAACATTAAGACCTATTCCTATAATCGCTGCTTGAATAAACCTTCCTTTTAAAATATTTTCTATTAAAATTCCACATATTTTTTTATCTACTGACAGAATGTCGTTAGGCCATTTTATATATAAATTTGGTGCTTTTATTTCAAGTAAAACATCATAAATAGCTAGAGAAACAATACAGTTTAAATTAAACTGATTTTGTACATCAAAATTCTCTAATTTTTTTAAAATACTGATGGTTAAGTTTTTACCTTTATCAGAAACCCATTTAGAACCCATTTGCCCTCTTCCTTTTAGCTGTAATTCTGTTGATACCACAGTAAAATCGTCTAAGGTTTGCTCCAAGCTAAGTTCCTTTAAATAGCTATTGGTAGAGTCCGTGGCACTAAGTTTGATTATTGACATATGAGCTAGAGAAAACTTAATGTTGAATGTAATGTTAAAAACTCGATGCGACAAAACAAAAAAACAATAACTTTGTAAGAACCTAAAATTTTTGAATGCAGAAAAACAAAGCTAGCGCAGATGAATTAATATCTTTAATAATACTTGGTATAGAAGAAGTCAAAGGAGTAGATATAAATCTTCTTGATTTAAGAGAGATAGAAAATACAGTATGCGACTACTTTATAATTTGCAATGGTACATCTAACACGCACGTTAACGCAATTACATCATCAATACAAAAAACAGTAAGTAAAGCTATTAAGGATAAACCTTGGCATGTAGAAGGTTCTGAAAATGCAGAATGGATTTTAATGGATTATGTAAATGTAGTTGTGCACGTATTTCAAAAACAAATTAGAGATTTCTACGACATTGAAGGCCTTTGGGGAGACGCTAAAGTAACCCAAATAGAAAGTAGCTATAATCAATAGAATAAAATGGCAAAAGAAAACAATACAAATAACCCAAAAAAGCCTCGTTTTAGTTCATGGTGGATATACGGCGTGGTTCTAGTTCTCATTCTTGGTTTCCAATTTTTGAGTAGCAGTGCTTTTTCAAGAACCGAAAAAACAACTACTTCTGAGCTTCAGGAGTATCTTAGAAATGGTGACATTGAGAAGATAATTGTTATTAAAAATATGGGGCAAGCAAAGGTATTTTTAACCAAAGCTGCTCTTGAAAAGAAAGTACATGCAAAGGTTAATGAAAAACCTTTAATACCATCTACTGGTATTGTTCCGCAGTATGTATTAGAATATGGTGATTTGCAAATATTTCAAAATGAAATAGATGAAATTAAAGCTGAAAATAGTCTAGAAACTATTGTAGAATTCGACACTGAACAAAACTATATTGGTGATATCCTTTCTTTTGTTTTACCCTTTATTCTTATTATAGGGATTTGGATTTACCTAATGCGCAGAATGTCTGGCGGTGCTGGAGGCGGTGCTGGAGGGCAGATTTTTAATATCGGAAAATCTAAAGCAAAACTTTTTGATGAAAAAACAGATACAAGAACTTCCTTTAAAGATGTAGCTGGCTTAGAAGGAGCAAAAGAAGAAGTACAAGAAATTGTAGAATTCTTAAGGCATCCAGACAAATATACTTCACTAGGTGGTAAAATACCCAAAGGAGCACTTTTAGTAGGACCTCCAGGAACGGGTAAAACCCTTTTAGCTAAAGCTGTTGCCGGCGAAGCCAAAGTACCATTCTTTTCGTTATCGGGTTCTGATTTTGTTGAAATGTTTGTAGGGGTAGGTGCTTCTAGAGTTCGTGATTTATTTAAACAAGCTAAAGATAAATCTCCTGCGATTATTTTTATAGATGAGATTGATGCTATAGGTAGAGCAAGAGGAAAAAACAATTTTACAGGTTCTAATGATGAGCGTGAAAATACTTTAAACCAGCTCTTAACAGAAATGGATGGTTTTGGGACTAATACTAACGTAATTGTACTAGCTGCTACAAATAGAGCCGATGTTTTAGATAAAGCTTTAATGCGTGCAGGTCGTTTTGACAGACAAATTTATGTAGACTTGCCAGACATTAGAGAACGTAAGGAAATTTTTGAAGTACACCTTCGTCCTATTAAAACCTCCGAAACTCTAGATTTAGACTTTTTAGCAAAACAAACTCCAGGATTCTCAGGTGCAGATATAGCTAACGTTTGTAATGAAGCAGCACTTATTGCTGCAAGAAAAGAGAAAAAAGCAGTAAACAAACAAGACTTTTTAGATGCCGTTGATAGAATAGTTGGCGGACTCGAAAAGAAAAACAAAATAATTACTCAAGATGAGAAAAGGACCATTGCTTTTCATGAGGCAGGACACGCCACTGTAAGTTGGATGCTAGAACATGCTGCTCCACTAGTTAAAGTTACTATTGTACCTCGTGGACAGTCTTTAGGTGCAGCTTGGTACTTACCAGAAGAAAGGCTAATTGTAAGACCTGATCAAATGCTAGACGAAATGTGTGCAACAATGGGAGGGAGGGCAGCTGAAAAAGTAATTTTTAATAAGATTTCTACAGGAGCATTAAGTGATTTAGAAAAAGTTACCAAACAGGCTCGTGCTATGGTAACCGTTTATGGTTTAAATGATAAACTAGGTAATGTCACTTATTATGATTCTTCTGGACAAAACGAATATGGTTTTACAAAACCTTATAGTGAAGAAACAGCTCAAAGTATTGATGAAGAAATTTCTAAAATAATAGAGGAACAATACCAACGTGCAATTGATTTACTTAGTAAGAATAAAGATAAATTAACAGCGCTGGCAGATAGACTTTTAGAAAAAGAAGTTATTTTTAAAGATGATTTAGAAAAACTCTTTGGAAAAAGACCTTTTGAAAAAGATCAATTGGAAGAAGAAAAAGAAGTCGCATCAACTACTGATGAAGAAAAGTAAATGAATTAATGTTTAAATTCGTATTTATTATATTAGACTAATGGGTGTTTTTGGCAAGCTTTTCGGGGGAGGCAAAAAAGTTTCTAAAGAAACTTCTGAAACCAGAGGGGAGCATATGCCAGATCTTAAAATACCTGTAGATGAAAAATTTACCATCTATTTTAAAAAGAATGGAGGTAAATTCATTTACTGTGAAAATTTTTCTGAAATACAAGAAGGGCTTGCAAACATCGTCTCAGAAAATAATTGGAATGGCAAATATTTTTATTGTATAGATGATAGGTTAGAAAAGCGTTTTTCTAACGAAAAATTACTATTCACAAAGAGTAAAAACAACAGTGATGTTTTCTTTACTACCTGCGAGAATTTAATTGCCCACAACGGTTCTATTCTAGTATGCTCTAACCAAATTGAAGAAAAGAAGCTTAATGAGCTTCCATCTAATTTTATAGTCTTTGCTACTACAAGTCAACTTATTGAATCTATTAGTGAAGCTCTTAAAATCATAAAAAACAAATACAGCGAAAAAATACCTGATAATATTACCTCTCTAAAACACTTTGAATTAACTACTGAAAACAAAAATGATTTTCTTTCTTACGGTAGTGCATCAAAAAATGTATATCTTTTACTTTTAGAAGACTACTAATACATGAAAGAAATATTACGAAGGGCTTTAACAGGTGTTCTATACGTTATCATACTACTTTCGGCTGTTTTCTTAAACTCAGACGCCTTTGATTTTTTATTCATGGTATTTGGCCTTGCATGCCTTTATGAGTTTAAGAGACTCACTCATTTAAAAGGTTACTATATATTTATTGCCTATCTAGGGCTCTGGTGGGCCTATATTTACTTAGTTTCTGATACTACATTAATTACACTATTAATGCTCCTAACTATAACTATAAATTTGGCTTTATTAGCCTTTTTATTTTCAAAAAAAGAAACTCCTTTTAATACGGTTCAGAAATTTATTATTGGCCTTTTTTATATAGGCGGTGGTTGTATATTCTTAACAATGATTCCCTATAAGCATAACGGATTTTCCAAATTTTTAATCATGGGAATATTTATTATCATCTGGGTAAGTGATACCTTTGCATATTTTGTAGGTAAATCTATTGGTAAAACAAAGCTGTACCCTTCTGTTTCTCCAAAGAAAACAATTGAAGGTTCTATAGGTGGTTTGGTATTTGCCTTAATTGCAGCCTATTTTTTAGCGCCTTTTGAGCCTACATTAAATTTAAACCAATGGCTTATTCTAGCAACTATAATTGTAATAAGTGGTGGTTTAGGAGATTTAATAGAGTCTAAATTTAAGCGTATTGCTGATGTTAAAGATAGCGGCGCAATTTTACCAGGCCATGGTGGTATGTTAGACAGATTAGATAGTTTAATTTTTGCAGCACCATTTGCTTATTTGACCTTAAACTTATTTTCTTATGTTTCATAAAGAAGGGCAAACTATTATATTAATTACGTTTTTTATTACCGTAAGTGTAATTCTTGCTTCTCAATTTTATATCGATATTACTTGGCTAAGAATTTTATTGCAAACAGCCATGCTAATAGTACTTGTATTAATTCTTCAGTTTTTTAGAAACCCAAACCGAAAAATAACCCCAAATTTCAATGAAATACTTGCTCCCGTAGATGGCAAAGTAGTTGTGATTGAAGAAGTAGAAGAAACCGAGTATTTTAAAGGGAGAAGAAAGCAAGTTTCTATTTTTATGTCTCCCTTAAATGTGCATGTAACTAGATATGCATCAAGCGGTACTATTACATATTCTAAATATCATCCGGGGAAATATTTAGTGGCATGGCATCCAAAATCTAGCACAGAAAATGAACGTACTACAGTTGTAATACATACACCAAAGTTTGGTGAAATATTATATAGGCAAATTGCAGGTGCTTTAGCCAGACGTATTGTAAACTATGCAGAAGAGGGAGAACAAGTAATACAAGGAGAAGATGCTGGCTTTATAAAATTTGGATCTAGAGTAGATTTATTTCTTCCTTTAGACACATACATAAACGTAAAGCTAAATCAAAAAGTAACTGGAGCTAAAACTTCTATTGCAACTATTAGAAATAACGATGCCTAGTGAAAAAACATATGATAAGTTTAAAAGAGCAGTAAACACTGTAAATAATTATGCTGAGCCTTTGCCAGCAGATTTATTGCTAAAACTCTACGCTTATTATAAAATTGCTAATAAAAATCAAGACAATCCTAGCAGCAAAACACCTTTAATTAATGCTTTTAAAGCCAATGCATTAATACAAGCTAAAAGTATAAGCCCAAAACAAGCCATGAAAGCATATATTACATTAGTAGATAATTTTATACCAGAGAAGTAAGCGGTCTAATATTTATAATTCTCAAATCTTTTAATATCATTAGCGTCTGTTAAATCTGGTATAGTTTCGGACCTAGGATAGCATACTACAGATTTAGCATTTTCTTCTATCATTTTTCTAACCGCTTGAGGTAGTTCTTTTTCATTCCGTAATGGATTAAGCAAACAATTTTTTAAATAAGGGTAAACCGACTCCCCATAAAAATTAAAGATATTCATACTAACACGTAAAGAACCATCTATATTTCTATAAACTTCTATTACTTCAGGTTTGGGTTTTTCTATAATACCTTTTAAAAAATCATCTTTATCAATATGCATAAGAGCAAATTTAGCTATTCGCTCTTCAGAAAACCCCAACTCCTTACTACTGTAACTAATAAGAGCATTGGGTACTTTCCTATCTTTCTTTAAATCATTGAACGCTTCTATTGAATAAAGATTATCTCCATTACAAACTGTAAATCTTTCTTGCAATATTTTCGGATACTGATCAATACATTGCTTAAGTGCATCTGCAGTTCCTAATGGTTTGTTTCTATCTGGTGGAACATACTGAATTGCATACTTGAAATTTATCTCATTATCACTCTCTTCTTTTAAAAAACGTAAAACAAATTCTTTAAATGCGATGTTTTTAGGCGAAGTAATTAAATAAATAGTAGTAATCTCTGCAGCTATAGCATTCTTTATTAAATAATATAAAAGTGGTTTTTGATTTTTTCCTAATGGAATCAACGATTTATGTGTTTCCGTTGCAATATTTAATGTTTCGATATCTAAATTAGAAGTTGCTAAACTTCGTTTCATTCTAGATGAAGCTCCACCAGCTAAAATTATTAAACTGTCATTTTTCATTTTATACTTTTACCAATGAAACCTCATATGAATCTATTGCTCCACTATCTATAAAAGCTTTTACAACTTTATTTTTAGAATAAGCATCGGTTAGTGCCACGATGCAACCACCTCCACCAGAACCAATTATTTTTGTACCATATGCACCCGAATTTCTTGCAGCATCCATCATTTCAATCATTTTTTTAGGCGTATTTTTAATTTTTTCTTGTAGAATTTGCTGATGTTGATTCATTAAATTGCCTAAAAAAGTAATATCAGGTGTTTCTTTTTGCAATTCTAATTTTGCCTTTTTTGTAATATTAAAATTATGAATTGCTGCATACCAATGATTTTTAAATTCATCTGTTACAACAGTTAAATATTTTTTATAATCATCTAAAGTTACACTACTAAGCTCAAAATTAGGATTTCTTTTTTTTACCAATGCAATCGCTTTATTAGCATATACCCTAGCATCATTAAGCACTTCTATAGTTTGCTTTGCAATTCCAGATTCTGCTACTACCAAAGTGCCAATATTTGCTCTTAAAGAATTGCATATACCTTTTTGAGTATCAATAAAGAGTAATCCTCCTTGAGCAATAGTAAATTGATCCATTAAACCCCCAGGCTGTTTAAAATAATTTGTCTCTGCTTCATAAGCCAAATGACCTATTTCAATATTTGTGAATCTAATAGGTTTTTCTTGAGATGCAATTAAAAAACGAAGCCAACAAACTACTAAAGCCGAAGAGCTAGACAGACCAGCATTGATTGGTATATTTCCATAAATCTCAATATCATATCCTTTTTTAAAAACTAATCCTTTTTCAATTAAAACGTTCATACTAGACCTAAAATAGTCTCCATTTTTAATATCTTTTAGTTCATCATCTAGTGATATAGAAATTGTCTTCTTTATATCTAGTAGCCTGATATTATAACTATCCTTAAAATTTGGTACTGCTTTAATGTTTATAAAACGATTAATCGTACCTGCAATTACTGGAAGCCCTAAATAATCTTGATGATCTCCATAAAAACAAATTCTTGCAGGGACTTTTATGTTAATCATTCTAATCGATTATAGATAAAGGTTTTGTAGTCTTCCAATTTTGTCTTGTAAAATCAGGAAAAGGTTGCGGAGCTCCATCAGATGCTACAGAACGTTCACTTAAGGGAGCAACTGCACTCCAAAAACAACCTTCGTAAACATTTTGATCTAACGGCAATCCTTTTTGTAGGCATTCAATTATACGATATACCATAATTCCATCCATACCACCATGACCACTCCCTTTTGCTGCTCTGTTTAATCTTTTATAAAGCGGATGGTCGTATTTTTCATAAAGTGCTTGTAATTGTTCTCCTTGTACCCACGAGTGATGGTCTTTTGTAACACCTACTACACCACCCTCAAGAGCAACTCTTGTTGGAAAACCAGCCAAAGTACCTTTTGTACCTTGTATAAGGTTTAGCCTAGAATAAGGTCTTGGGCTAGTTTCGTCCCATTGAACCATTATAGTTTTACTCATTTGCGTCTTAATAATAGATGTATTTAAATCCCCTCCTTTATAATCTAATTTGTTCCACTTATGGTTAGGGGCATAATTTTGTTTTGCATAAAGTGCTCTACCCTTAGCGGGGGTAGAAAAGGAAACTAAATTCTTAAAAGTATCATCACTTCTACCTAAATTCATGTATTGTGCTACTGGCCCTAAACCATGTGTAGGGTATAAATTACCATTGCGATTGGCATAATGATGTGTTCGCCATGAACCTGTACCCCGATCTTCTTCTTTCATTTGCCATCTAAGTTCATGAATATAGGCTGCTTCTGCATGTAAAACTTCACCTACTACTCCTTGTCGACACATATTTAAAAACATGAGTTCATCTCTACTATAATTAACGTTTTCAAGCATCATGCAATGTTTTTGCGTACGTTCTGAAGTATCCACAATATTCCACATTTCTTCTAATGTGATTGCAATCGGTACCTCAACAAAAGCATGAGCTCCCCTATTCATAACTTCTATAGCCATTGGTGCGTGATTATGCCAATTTGTAGCAATAAAAACGATATCTGGTTTTACTTCTTTCAACATTAGTCGCCATTGGTTTTCATCTCCAGAAAATGTTGCTATATTTTGGTGTCTACTTTCATCAGCTACTTCACGAACCCATCCTACTTTTTCTTTAACCAAATCTTCATATATATCACAAATAGCAACTACTTCTGTATTTGGTAAAGCAGCCAAAAATTTTAAATGATCTCCCCCTCGTGCTCCAACACCTATAAAGGCTGCTCTAACGATTTCTAGCTTCGGAGCTGAAAAATCACCCATGTAAATTGATTTTAAAGGACGTTCTGGTTTAGCTGATAAGTATGCAGGCGATATTGAAATTGCCGCCGCTGATAATGAAGTTTTTTTTAAGAAATGGCGTCTATCTAGATTTTTCATTTTCTACATTAATCTTGTTTAAAAAAACAAGATAACGAAATTGAAAACACCAAAAATAGTAATGTGATAAAAAAATAGTCAAGAAGAATAATTCTTCTTGACTATTAATAAATTATAAAACCCTGTTGGTCTTGTTATTAAAATGCTACTGAGTCATTAATCATTAGACCCACCTAAAGAAGGTGTAGTAGTCTCATCCCAATTCTCAACTCCATTTCCTTCACCATCAAAAATGATACTATTATCAGCACTACCTACTACTTCAACAAAATCTCCTGCTGTCCATATACCAGCTTCAACTGCTACATTTTCA
>CAZLUS010000036.1:0-16101 GCA_964562775.1 uncultured Flavobacteriaceae bacterium
GATTTATCCTGTATGGTCATTACACCATTCTTCCAATTAGAATGCTTCTTTTCTTTCTTAAATACTGTTTTCTTAAAAACATTATTTTTTTGTGAATAGGAAATCTGATCTCCTGGAAGCATTGTTTTTTTATTGGTCTTATCTAGGTTTAGAACTACTTTTCCTTCTTCTAAAAAGACATTTGTTTTTTGGGTACGCGTATTCACATTAAAAGAAGTTCCTAAGACCTCAACCTCTAAATCTTTGGTCTGAACAAAAAACTTAGCATTGGTACTAGGTATTTTTTTAACTTTAAAAAAAGCCTCTCCTCTGAGCCATACTTTCCTATCTCCTTCTTTAGACCAATCTTTTAAGACAGATAGATGCGAATTGGCATTGAGTTCTACTATTGATCCATCAGGAAGAGTAATACGCTTCCATTCGGCATTACCTGTATAGTAATCAGTGTTTATTTCATTGGTGTTTTCTATTACTAGAAGACTTAACCAACTAAACAGGAACACTAAAGATGCAGCAACTGCATATTTTGCGAAACGCCTACGATTATGTCTGGAGTAAAACAGTGGAAGAATTTGTTTATTTTTTTGAAATGCCTGCTCAATTTTATTTTCTAATCCTACAGGCATTTTAGGGGAAGGGGTTTCTGATATATTTTTTGAAAAATAAAGACCTGTATTAATTACGATAGATCGTGCCAAATCAATGTCATTTTTCTTCTCAGGATATTTTTTCAAAAAAGCTTGCCAAAAAAAATCTTGTGATTGGTCTTCTTTTGAAACCCATCTAATAAAATTAGGGTCAATTGAAAAATCTTCGGGTTCAAAATTGTGATATGATTCAAAATTCATTGCTAATAATACTTAGTCTTTTTTGTATAGAGCATAATTTTTAGGTATTGTAACCTCGAATAATTAATTTTTTTTACCAATTATTTATTTTTTTCATAATTTGGGCAAGAAGTTTTTTAAATATATAGTATAAAAAATGTCATCAAAAACAACATTAATAGAGATACATCAAGCTATTATTTCGGGTGATGCTGAGGCCTTTAAAAAGCTTTATTCCTGTTGTTTTAATCGACTAAAATTTTATGGTAAGAGTATTTGTCCAAAACTTTCTATGGCAAGCATAGAAGATGAGATTCAAAACCTTTTCTTATGGATGGCCAAAAACAATTATAAATTACAAGCGGTTACCAATTTTGAAGTATACCTTTTCTCATCCTTTAAAAGGAATGTAATACGCCGTTATAAAAAAGAGCTCAGCAAACCGGTTGTTAGCTGGCAAGGCCCCTTTCCTGTTTCTGAACCTTTAAAGACCATCTCTTATGAAGAAGAAATTATTATTAAAGAGATTGAAAAAGAAAATAATAGTCTCATTGTCAATGTCTTAGAGCATATAGGAACAAAGCAACGTGAGGTGCTATTTTTACGTTTTCATGTGGGGATGTCATTTAGTGAAATAGGAGAAACTATGCAATTAGGAGAACAGGTAGTACGTAATTATGCATACAGGAGTATAAAAAAGATTAAATCGGTGCTAGCTGAAGATATGCCTATTCCTAAAATTAAAGATATTGAAGGATAAGGGTTTAATCTAATACTGATCTGAGATTTCATTTTATATAGTTTTAAGATTAAGAAAGTTATTTTTTCATTTACACCTTTGTCATTCGCTTTATTCTATCCGTTATTTTTTTAGAAAAATAGTTCTGAAGATACTATAGTTAATTTGCAAATTTCTTTTGGCGATATATACTAATAGTTTTCTACTTAAAAATTATATTTGCGCAACAAAAAATATCATATGCCAATTTTAGATTTATACGAACACGGAGGTAATAGAAAAAATTTAGCTCATTTTGCAACATTAGCTAGTTTAGCTGCTATAGATGGTAATGTAAGTGCCGAGGAAAAAGAAATACTAGATAAGTTCGCTTTTCGATTAAATATTACCGAAGCAGAGTATAAAGAAATCATGAAGGCTGATAACAAGTATCCTATTGAAACTCCACATAGTGGCGAAAAGAGGTACAGACGTCTTTATGAGTTTTTTCAGATAATCTTTTCAGATAATATAGTAGAAGACCAAGAACTTAGAATGGTAAAAAAGTATGCTATAGGTCTTGGGTTTCCAGCAAAAACATCAGACTATATTATAGAAAAATCAATTGCAATCTTTTCTGGGAATATAGATTTTGATGATTATCACAGGATAATCATTAAAAAAGATTAGTGGTATTTGCTTAAAAACTCTTGTAGTTTTTTCACCATATTTTTACTTCCACAAAAGAAAGGCACGCGTTGGTGCAATTCGGTTGGTTCAATATCCATAATACGGTTTTTACCTCCTATTGCTAGTCCATTAGCTTGTTCAGCAATAAATGCCATAGGGTTGCACTCATACAACAGACGTAATTTCCCGTTTTGAGACACACTACTTTTTGGGTACATATAAATACCTCCCTTTATCATATTTCTATGGAAGTCAGATACCAAAGAGCCTATATATCTAGAAGTATAAGGGCGGTCTTCTCCTTCTTCTTGGCAGTATTTAATATAATCTTTTACACCTTGTAAAAAATGGGTGTAGTTACCTTCATTTACAGAGTAAATTTTACCATCTTCTGGGAATTGCATATTAGGGTGCGAGAGATAGAATGTTCCTAAAGCAGGGTTTAAGGTAAATCCATTTACACCATGCCCAGTTGTATATACTAACATTGTTGAAGTACCATAAACCACATAGCCGGCAGCCACCTGTTTATTACCGGGTTGCAAAAAATCTTTTAATTGAACTGGAGTACCTACAGGAGTAATACGCCTGTAGATAGAAAAAATAGTACCAACAGAAACATTTACATCAATATTAGAAGAACCATCTAAAGGGTCAATTAAAACCACATATTTGTTTTGGTGGTTTTCATCTTGGCTATTAATGCTAATAAAATCATCCTCTTCTTCAGAAGCGATACCACAAACAATTTCTCTATTGGTAAGTGTTTTTATAAACTTTTCGTTTGCAAAAACATCTAATTTTTGTTGGTCTTCGCCTTGTATGTTTGTGTCACCTGCTGCGCCAAGAACATCTACCAAACCTGCCTTATTAACTTCGTGATTAACAACTTTAGCAGCTAAACGTATAGCATTAATAAGTTTAGATAATTCGCCAGAAGAATATTGAAAAGAAGATTGATTTTCAATTATAAACTCACCAAGGGTTTGATTCTTTTTAGTCATCTAATAGTTAGGTTATATTAAGTTGCAAATATCGATATTAATGAAAAGACTACAACGTTTTCGTAATTGTATTGTTGTTTATACCTTTTAAATTTCTGTTTATACCGTGTATTCTCGCACAAAAAATGATTTTTTCGTTTAAATAATCAAAATCATATTGAACTTATATAACTAATTGTTTTATTTGCAACAGTATGAAATTTAAAATTAGAAACGCTGCACCAGCCGATATGCCTAGAGTTCTTGAATTAATTAAAGAATTGGCAAGTTTTGAAAAAGAGCCAGATGCAGTTTTAGTAAGTTTAGAAGAATTGACCAAAGCAGGCTTTGGCGATGACCCTTTATATCATTGTTTTGTAGCAGAAGTAGAAAATAAAGTAGAAGGTATGGCATTGGTATACCCTAGATATTCAACTTGGCAGGGTCCTGTGATTCACTTAGAAGATTTAATAGTAAGTAAATTTATGAGAGGAAAAGGGATAGGTTCTGCACTATTAGAGCAAGTAGTAAAATACGGTAAAGAAAAAGGTGTTCGTAGAATTGGATGGGAAGTATTAGATTGGAATGAACCTGCTATTAAATTTTACGAAAGTAAAGGGGCCAATGTTATGCGAGATTGGGATGTAGTGCAGTTAGACCAGACAGGCATCAATAATTTTTAAAAGCGTAAAAGATAGTGCATACCTAAATAGGTAAAGACATAACTAGATTATGAGAGTATTTAAATTTGGTGGAGCATCTGTTAAAGATGCTGCTGGAGTAAAAAATGTAGTTAAGGTTTTAAAAGAAGTAGGTCATAAAGACACGCTTTTAGTAATTTCTGCTATGGGAAAAACTACGAATGCTATGGAAGCAATTGTAGATGCCTATTTTAATGATAAAAATAAAATAGACTCCTTAATTAAATCTGTTGCTGATAAGCATAAGCATATTATTAACGAGCTGTTCGAGATAAAAAATAAAGAAATTCTTAATAAAGTAAATGCTTTAGTTGAAGAGTTTAGAGGCTTTTTAATGTGGAATAAGTCACCAAAATATGCCTTTGTTTATGATCAAGTGGTTGGTTATGGCGAATTGCTTTCGACCACTATAGTTAGTGCTTATTTAAATGAAGTCGGTTTAGATAATCATTGGTTAGATGTTCGCGAACTTATTAAAACAAATAATAGTTACAGGGATGCTCAAGTAAATTGGCATAGTACAGAAAATGCTGTACAACAAAAAGTAAATATTGGAGAATTAAATATTACTCAAGGCTTTTTAGGGAGCGACGAAAATAATTTCACCACTACTTTAGGGCGTGAGGGTTCTGATTATACTGCGGCAATTTTGGCTTATTGTCTAGATGGAGATTCTGTTACTATTTGGAAAGATGTGCCAGGGGTTTTAAATGCAGACCCGAGACATTTTGAGGAAACAGAACTTTTAAATGAAATATCATATCGGGAAGCAATTGAATTAGCTTTTTATGGTGCTTCTGTAATACACCCAAAGACATTACAGCCTTTACAAGGCAAAGAAATACCATTGCATGTAAAGTCTTTTTTAAACCCAAAAGAAAAAGGGACAACAGTAGGTAGGGGTACTAAAATTTCCCCAGAGATTCCTTGTTTTATTGTAAAGAAGAACCAAGTACTTTTAAAACTTTCTTCCTTAGACTTTTCTTTTATTGTAGAAGAAAATATGAGTGAAATTTTTAAGCTCTTTCATGAGTACAAACTTAAGGTAGACTTAATTCAGAATTCTGCTATTAGTTTTTCTGTGTGTTTAGATAATAAATTTGGTGGACTTAAAGAAATACTTCCAGCATTGGAACAAAAATTTAAAGTGACTTGCCATAAAGATGTATCGCTGTATACCATAAGGCATTTTAATGAAGATTCTGTAGAAAAAGTATTGAACGGCTACAGTGTTTTAGTAGAACAACGTGGTAAAGAAACGATTCAATTAGTAGTAAAATAGCTTAAATGATAGAAGACACTTCTTGTATTTCCCTATATTTACCACTAGCTAAATTTTGTGTATATGGGGTTGGTATCTGCTAAAGAAGTTGCAAAAGCTATAAACCTAGAAAAGTATGGTGTATTTGGTACTTTTATAGGGTGGCTAACACTTAAAGTTACCCAGATTTCTAGAATTAATTCTTTTTACGATTCTGTTGCACATTTAGCTCCTTTAGAATTTGTTAATACTACTTTAGAGCATTATCAAATAGATTATGAAATATCAGAAGAAGACCTTAAACGTCTACCCAAAACAGGGGCTTTTGTAACTATAAGTAATCACCCTTTAGGTGCTATTGATGGTGTAATACTAATAAAATTAATGCTAGAGCATAGGCCGGATTTTAAAATTATGGCTAACTTTTTATTACAACGTATGGCTCCTATAGAACCTCATATTCTTCCTGTAAATCCCTTTGAAAATCATAAAGATGCTAAGAGTAGTATTGCAGCATTTAAAAACACATTAAAACATTTAAATGAAGGGCACCCTTTAAGTGTTTTTCCTGCTGGGGAAGTTTCGACAACGAAAGAGGGTAAGTTAATTGTTGATAAGCCTTGGGAGAAAGCAGCACTTAAATTGATTAAAAAAGCTGAAGTGCCTGTTGTACCTATTTATTTTCATGCAAAAAACAGTGGTTTATTTTATCGCTTGGCTAAAATTAGTGATGTCTTTAGAACAGCGAAGTTACCCTCTGAAGTTAGCACGCAGAAAAGAAGACCTATCAAAATAAGAATTGGGAAACCTATTTCTTTAAAAGCTCAAAAAGAAGAAGAAACCCTTAGTGGTTTTACAGAACTCTTGCGTAAAAAAACGTATTTATTGGCTAACGTTTTTGAAAAAGAGCGCTTAATAGATAAAGTGCCAAATACCCTAAAAATAGCAAAACAACCAAAAAAGATAGCTTCGGCGGTACGAACAGAAGTTATCCAAGGAGAAATAGAAAAACTTAGAGAAAAAGATTGCCGTTTATTACAAAGTAAGAACTATGAAGTCTTTTTAGCAGCAGCTAATCAGATGCCTTTTATTTTAAAAGAGATAGGGCGTCAACGCGAGGTAACCTTTAGAGCAATAGGAGAAGGTACTAATAAGGCTGTAGATTTAGACCAATTTGACCCTCATTATCATCATTTATTTTTATGGGATAATCAAGATAAAGTTATAGTCGGAGCCTATAGAATGGGTCTTGGAGCTCAAATTTTTAAAGCACTTGGTATAGACGGATTTTATCTACAAGATTTGTTTCGTTTTGAACCTGAACTTTATAGTATGATGTCTAAATCTATTGAGATGGGGCGTGCATATATTATAAAAGAATATCAGCAAAAACCAATGCCTTTGTTTTTACTTTGGAAAGGCATTGTACATACAACATTAAGGTATCCTGAACATAAATACTTAATAGGCGGTGTTAGTATTAGTAATCAGTTTTCTAATTTCTCTAAATCGCTAATGATAGAATTTATGAAATCTAATTACTGGGACCCCTATGTGGCGCAATATGTGCATCCTAAAAAGGAGTTTAAAGTAAAATTAAAGGATGCCGATAAAGAATTTGTATTTGATGAAACCAAGGCGGACCTTAATAAATTTGATAAGCTTATAGAGGAGGTAGAGCCAGGTAGCCTTCGCTTACCTGTCCTTATTAAAAAATACATTAAGCAAAATGCTAAGATGGTAGCTTTTAATGTTGACCCATTATTTAATAATGCCGTAGATGGCCTTATGTATATAAAAATCGCAGATTTGCCTGAAAGTACTGTTAAACCTGTTATGGAAGAATTTCAAGCAGAATTGGAGCGTAAGCATGCAGAAAATAATAGCGACAATTAGTTTCATGAAACTGGTTTTCCACATTTTACTTCCTCAGAATTACGGAATAGAATAGAAGATTAAGCACATTTAGAAAACACCCAAGATAATTCTGTAGCTATTTGTATGCTTCTTTCATGGTATTTCTGAGCTTGTTGCGGGGTGTTATCGAAAGCTTTAGGGTCTTTAAAAGTAATGGGGAACCTTTCTTCTGCACCAGTAACAATAGGACAAGCCTCATTAGCAGAATCACAAGTCATGATTGCTCCATAATTAGCTATTGGATTAAAGCTATCATCATAAGTTTTAGAAAAACAAATCACAGGATGTTGGTTTTCAGCATATTTAACCGCATACACAGGGTTAGCGGTTTCAGACAGTTTTAATATCTCAAAGCCTTGTTTTGTAAGCGTTTCACCCACCATAGGAAACATAGCCGTTGCTTCTGTGCCACCAGAATAACAAGATACATTATCAATATTAAAATGATTTGCCATAGTTTGCGCCCATATTTGAGAAAGATGACTTCTCCGTGAGTTATGAGTGCAAATAAAGTTTAAGTTAATAGGCTTGTTTTGGGCAATTTTTTTCTTAACAAAATCTACTAAGGACTGTAGTAATTCTTTACGTTCTTTAGAGATATTTTCCGTGTCTAAAGAAGCAATTGTTTTTTGTATTTCTGGGTATATCATTGTATAAGTTTTAGCAACATCCACTGCCAGGCGCGCACGAGTTTTGAGAAGTAGTTTCAACTTCAAGGGGTATACCACAGGTTTCTTTGGCTTTGCAATCAGTTTTTTTAGCAGCGAGCCTAAAAATGAGTTTGCTATCATTCCAACTAAAGTCATCTACAAATAATTGCGCAGTATGAAAATTAGCATTGCTATACTCAAACCTAACTTCTGCATCTTTTACCATGGGTTTAATGCGATTTACTTTGTTTAAAATGCCAAGTGCCTTATAGGCAGACATGTATTCTGTTTTGTCTGCTTCGGTTGGGCTTTCCCAGAGCTGTATTATGGTTTCTTTCCAAAAATCTACACCAGCTCCACAGTCTACGCTATCAATAGTAGTATTCTTAATTTCAGTTATATGGTAATTAGCCCTAACAAAATCCCCCGGTTTATATTCAAAAAGCAGTGATTTATCTTTATGGTTGCCTAATAATTCTAAAAATTCGTTTGTTGTCATAACTAACAGCAGTTTTGATTAATATTTGAAAAGAAGGAATTAAAAAAGTATTGAAGCTCAGACCACTTTTCTTTATTGATACAGTAGCATAAGTTTTTACCCTCAAAAGTTCCTTTTAAAAGCCCTATTTTTTTTATTTCGTTCAAATGTTGAGAAATAGTTGGCTGCGAAAGGCCAATTACATCTACTAAATCTGTGCAGATACAATTTTCTTGTTTGCTTATATAATCTAATATAGCAATACGAGCGGGGTGTGCAAGTACTTTAGCAGCTTGAGCTAACTCGTTTTGTGGAATAGAAAATATATGTGATTTAGAAGCTCCCAATATCAAAAAAAATATAATATTGCAATATTACGATGATAATATTAAATAAAAAAGCCAGAGTGTAATTAATTCTCTGGCTATATTTTTAGAACCAAGGTTTTTGACCTGCCTGGTACGTATTATAAAATTCTTCTTCTGATTTGGTTAAATAAATGATTCCTTCTATAAGCCCAATGAGACCTGTAGCCCAAACTACAAATATACCAATACCAACACATGATAATACGAAACCTACTATAGTGATACCTAATAAAATAAAGCCTTCTTTTTGATACCCCAAGATAAACTTATGAACCCCAAAGGCCCCAAGTATAATAGCAAGAATTCCAGCTAAAATTTTCTTGTTTTCTCCGCCACCAACGGCATTATTTAATCCTTCACTGAATTCGTTTGCAGTTTTTTTTGCTTCATCGGCAAAGTCACCAGCTGCTTCTTTAGCTTTATCTCCTAAATCTTTGTTTTCTTCTGACATGATTTTTAATTTGTTGGTTAATAGTCTAAATGTAGTAAATAATTTTAAATCTATAAAAATGCTTTATCAATTGGCTCCCAAAGTTCTAGCTTATTTCCTTCTGGGTCAAGAATCCAACCAAACTTACCGTATTCATACTCTTCTATTTCCCCAACAATGGTAACACCTTCTTTTTCTAAAGCGATTAAAAGTTCTTTTAGATTTTCTACCCTAAAATTCATCATAAATTGTTTGTCACTAGGCTTAAAGTAACTAGTGTCTTCATTCATAGGGCTCCATTGGGTAGAACAATCATTAGCTTCTTTGTCTTTCCACCAGAACGTACATCCGTATTGGTCTGTGTTTAAACCCAAATGGGTTTTGTACCAATCTTTTATTTTATCTGGATCTTTTGTTTTAAAAAAGAAACCACCTAAACCAGTTACTCTATTTTTCATATAAATTATTTTCTGCCGATATTTTTCTCATAAATAGCAATCCAATCTTGCACGGTCATTTTTTGACAAAGCTCAGCAATCAATTCATAGGGAATAGTTTCCATCTTTTTAAAACGCACACAACTTTTACCCATATCCAGTTTGGTTTTTACATGTTTTGGATATTCGTCTACAAACCAATCTAATAGTTTTTTATCGGCATAAATACCAGAATGGTATAGGGCTACAAAATTCTTTTGAGAAGCAATATTGATAAAAGGCAATGGTAGTTTAGTATTGCAATGATACCCTGACGGGTAAATATCATGTGGTACTACATAGCCAATCATTTTATAGCTAATACATTCTTTAAATTCATCTGGCAGATTTTTTTGTACCGTATCACGCAATTTAGAAACTGCTATTTTTCTGTCTTCGGGTAGTTTAGAAATATACTCATCTACTGTTTTGGTATCAATGGTCATAAGGGCATTAGCTTTGTTTAAATGTAATAAATTTTGCCTAATTGAACTTTAGGTAATTACATAATTTGTTCTAAAGCTTAGCTCCATAATTATTTTTAGAATCGATAAACTGCATCTTAAATCGATAAGGTGTTTTTAGGTATAAAAACGTTAGTCGAAGATAAAATGCACTTTAACGGAACTGTTGTTTTTAAACGAGTATTTTATTTCGGTAAACGACCAAAATCGCCCTCAGCATAGGCCCTGGGTTAATTTTACAATGTAAAAATAACCCAAGATATGAAAGCAATTATAACCTTCGTTTTTTTCTTAATAGTAACACTAACTGCAAGTGCAAACACTAATGAAGTTAAAGTTATAGACATTAAAAATGTAGCTGTTGAGGTTGTAGTTGCTAAAGAAGAAGTTAAGGGTACTGAAGTTGCAAGGTTATACAAATTCAAAAATTCTAGAATAAAGAAAGCATTAAAGTTTACTACTAAAGCAAATAAAGCTAAAATGGCTTAATTTTCTATAACTAAAATGCACTAAATATAAAATCCCTTTGTCGAGGTTTTTTTATACCCCATAGTAAGCTTAATGATGCTAATATGCTATTAAGAAAATTCAGCTTTAATTTTGTCTACAATCGTTTGCGCTAATTTTTCTTTACTTTCTATTGTCCAACCAGCAACATGAGGTGATAGTAAAACGTTATTAGCTTTAGACAAGTACTTAAAAGGTTCTGGCTTATTTGTAAAAAAGTTTCCAAAGTCAAAAGACTTCTTTTCGTATTCTAAAACATCTAAGCCTGCTCCTAAAACTTTACCAGATTTTAAGCCTTCTACTAAATCTTTTGTCACCACACATTTTCCGCGTGCAGTATTTAGTAACCAAAATGGCTTACTAAATGTTTCTATAAAATCTTTGTTTACAAGTCCAACGGTAAGTTCTGTTTGCGGTACATGTAAACTTAAGACATCTGATTTTTGTTGTAATTCTAAAATGCCTACTTGCCTTGCATATTCGTCACCAACGCCACCAACAATATCATAACAAATAGTATCTACGTTAAAACCGCTTAGTTTTTTGGCAAAAGCCTTACCCATATTACCGTAACCTATTATGCCAACGGTTTTACCATCTAGTTCATATCCACGGTTAGCTTCGCGATCCCATTTCCCATTTTTTATTTCGCTATCACCTTTATTAAGTTTGTTCATAAGGTTAAGTAGCATACCAAGGGCGTGTTCTCCAACAGCATTTCTATTACCCTCTGGAGCATTTGCAAGAAAAATCCCTTTTTCTTTGGCGTACCGTATATCTATATTTTCTAATCCTGCACCAACACGACCAATAAATTTTAAGTTTGTTGCTTTGTCTAAAAATTGCGCATCAATAGGGAAACGACTTCTAATAACAAGTCCATCGTAGTTTTCAATTTTTTGTTCTATTTCTTCTTTAGAAGAGGTATAATCTTCGTGGTTTTCAAAACCCATTTTAGAAAACTGTTCTATAAGTAATGGGTGGTTGATATCTAAGTGAAGGATTTTCATACTATTAGTAATCAGCAAAATTAAATTTTAGGATAATGCGTTTGCGTCATCTCATGATCTAAATTACCTGTATGCGCCGTGCTTTGTTTTTCAAATAAGAGTAGATGTACTTCTTCATCATTTTTAGTAGAAGGACAGTGCTCTACGCCTTTAGGAACAACAATTAGCTCCCCCTCGTTTACAATTTCTGTTCGGTCTCTAAATTTCATATAAAGCGTACCCTTTAAGACCTGAAAAAGTTCATCTTCATTTTCATGAGCGTGCCATACAAACTCTCCTTTAATTTTAGCAAGAATTACCTGCATATTATCTACTGTGGCTATCTGGTGAGGATGCCATTGTTTTGAGAATAAACTGTGTTTTTCTTTTAAATTAATAGATTTCATAATCAAAAAAATATTTAGATACCTAGAATTAATTTAGCAATCCAAAAGTATATTAAAATGCCAAAAATATCATTGCTAGTGGTAATAAAAGGGCCTGTTGCAATAGCAGGATCTATCCCTCTTTTATGAAGAAATAAGGGAGTAAATGTGCCTATAAATCCAGCGACTGCTATTACAGCAATTAATGAGGTAGATATAGCAAGTGCAGTGTAAAAATCACCTTTCCATAGCCAAGTAAATAATAGTAGTAATGCGGATAGAATTAACCCATTAAGAAGCGCCAATAGCATTTCTTTGATTAAGCGACTTCCTATACTTCCTTTAATATCGTTATTAGCCAAGCCTTGTACTATTATCGCACTAGATTGTACACCTACATTACCAGCCATTGCTGCAATTAAAGGAGTAAAGAGAAATAAAACGGTGTATTTGCTAAACATTTCTTCAAAATTACCCATAATAACAGCTGCTGCACCCCCACCAAAAAGCCCTAATATAAGCCAAGGTAAACGTGCTCGTGTAAGTTCCCAAATGCTATCATCTGCTTCTACATCTTGAGATATCCCCGCAGCCATTTGATAATCTTTATCAGCTTCTTCTTTTATAACATCTACAATATCATCGATAGTAATTCTACCAACCAATCTGCCAATTTCATCAATAACAGGAATAGCTTCTAAATCGTACTTAGACATAATTTTAGCAACTTCCTCAGGTTTCTCATTTACATTTACGGAGTCTACTTTTGGAATGTAAACTTTTTTAATTGGAGACTTTGGAGATGTAGTTAGTAAATCTTTTAAGGAGAGCCTGCCTTTTAACTTATCATCATCGTCTACAACGTAAATAGAATGAACTCTAGTCACATTCTCTGCCTGAGCTCGCATTTCTTTTACGCAGGTGGTAACCGTCCAGTTCTCTTTAACTTTTACAAGCTCTTTCGCCATTAGTCCCCCAGCAGAATCATCATCATAACGAAGAAGGTCAACAATATCTTTTGCGTGTTTTTCATCTTCAATTTTAGAGATTACTTGCGGAACCAGTTCTATAGGTAATTCACCAACGATATCGGCAGCATCATCGGTATCAAGTTCTTCTATCTCATCGGCAATTTCTTTAGGCGATAAGTTGTTTAAAACCGCCTCACGCATATCTTCATCAAGCTCGGTAAGAATATCTGAAGTCTTTTCGCTGTCCAGAAGTTTTATTAGGTACGTAGCTTCTTCTTCTGATAACTCATTGGCAATTTCTGCAACATCTGCATAGTGATACTCCTTGAGTATACCGCGCAGCTTTTTATCTTGTTGATTTTCTATCAACAATTGAATTTCTGTTACGAGTTCGTCTGTGAGTTTAAAAGGTATCATCTGCTATTCGCTTAGTTAATGAAATAAAATCATTAACGGCCATCTGTTCTGGACGCCTGTCAAATATACTGTCTTCTTTGAGATTATCAGAAAGATCAAAAGATTTAAGGCTATTACGTAGTGTTTTTCTACGTTGGTTAAAGGCTAATTTTACTACTCTAAACAGCAATTTTTCATCGCATTTTAATTTAAAATCATCTTTTCTGGTTAGCCGTAAAACACCCGATTGTACTTTTGGGGGAGGGTCAAATACCTCTGGAGGTACAGTAAACAGATATTCTGCCTCATAAAAAGCTTGTACAAGAACCGATAGTATACCGTAGGTTTTATTACCTTCTTTTTCGCAAATACGCTGAGCGACTTCTTTTTGAAACATCCCCGAAAACTCAGGTACTTGGTCTTTGAATTGCAACATTTTAAAAACGATTTGGGTAGAGATATTGTACGGAAAATTGCCAGTAATGGCAAACTGTTTATCGCCGTAGTGTTGTTTTAAATCGTATTTAAGAAAGTCGGCTTCTAGAACCGTAAACCTGCTATTTTTTTGAATAATTTTTGCGTGTTCTAAAGGAAAATTATGGTTTAAATAAACAATGGATTCTTTGTCTAAATCCATCGCAACCAAATTAATGTCTTGCGTTAATAAGTATTTGGTTAAAACCCCAGTGCCAGGGCCTATTTCTATAACATTATCATAGCCTTTAAATGAAAGAGTTTCTCCTATTTGCTGTGCAATTTTCTCATCTTTTAAAAAATGTTGTCCTAAGTGTTTTTTTGCTTTTATGGCAGACTTATTTTGCTCACTAGCACCTTTAGCGTGTTTTTTATATGAACTTTTTTTATTTCGCATTTTAGCCATCAGCAATTACTATTAGGCAGTTATCTCTTTTATTACTTCCAGTTCTGTTCTAAAAGCCACAAATTTATTGAGGAATAGTTTCATGCCTTTAGCGCGCATTTTAGAAGCGTCTTCTTGGTAATATTTTTGCAAGGTAGCGCTATCCTTGGTGGTGTATTGCACAGAATAAGTATGTCCTCCCATATCTTCTTCAACCAAAACTTTACACATTTTAGCAGCACTAAATTTTTTGGTGGCCAGCATTTCTGGTATATGTGTGTCCCTCATCCAAATTACCCATTTGTCATGAACACTCTCGTCAATATTTATAGTGACGTTGTATATAATTTCTTTCAAATTCTTCTGATTAAATTGTAAAGTAAACTCTTAGATAAGCTATGTATTCAATAATACCTATTAATTCACTAAGTCTCCACGTAACTGCCTAAAATTTTTGCGAGCCTGCGGAAAATAATAACTGTCTTGGTAATTATAAATAATTTTCTCGTAATGTGGCTTTGCTTTTTCGGGTTGGTTTAGTTTGTTTTGATATAATTGCCCTAAACGAAAATGCGCATCATCTGCTAAAATATCCGATGCATAAAACTCTATTATCTTTTGATAGTTAAGTCGAGCAGCATCATACTTTTTCTGCGATTCTAAAAGTTCTGCCTGTTTTAGAAGGGCTTCGTCTTCAATTTTTTCTCCTTTGTGGTTTTGTAGAATATCATCTAAATCGTCAATTGCATTTTGTGTTTTATTTTGATATGCTAACAAATCTGCTCTCGCGTATTTTTTTAATGCGGTTTGGGTAGAGTCTTCTAGTGAGTTGTCAGAAATTAATAAACTTAACTGCATAGCATCATTGGCTATTAGTTGCGAGGTGGATCCACGCAATACTTTAAGTTGCGATAGTGCCCAATCAAAATCTCCCTTATAAAAACTGGTTTGCGCTACTTTATAGCGTGCATCTTGCCCTATAACATCATTTTTAAGGCTTTTCTGTATCTGAGAAAAATAAATTAATGCCTCATTAAAGCGCTGGTCATAGACTAAAATATCGCCAAGAGCCATTTTTACATAAGCCTTACCATAACGGCTTAAAGATAAATCCAAGCCTTTTTTTAAGATAGCTATTGCAGCTTCTGGATTTTCTCTTTTAAAGGTTAAGAAATTAGCATAGGCTATTTGTAGTTGTAATGTGTTACTCTCGTAACCATAGTCTTTAATTAATGTTTTAAATTGTTTTTCAATGACCTCTAGTTTTTTATCATCGGTAGTTAGAAGATCAATATCTATTAAATTTAATTCTGCATTTAATTTAGTTTCTGGTGCTTCCGCTTTATCTTTAATATAGGTAAATACCGTTTTTGCTGTTTCTATATCGTTGTTTTCTCTTGTTATTTCGCCTAGATTATTTAACCTATCAAAAGAGGCTTGATCTGTACGTTTGTTAATTGCCTTTTCTTGTGCAAAGGCACTTTTATATTGTTTTTGTTGTACAAAAAGCCAGCTTAATAACTCATTCCAAAGTACATCTGGATTTTTTTGCGCTTGTTGCAATAGCGTTTGCCTAAGAATACCGTTGTTTTGGTTGGTAGGTTCTTCAGTAATATAATCATCTATATATCTAATCACTCGAGAGGGTGAAGATTTGCCTTCATAAACAAGTTTTAAATAGGATTGAAACATTTTTTCTATGTCTCCTTTTTCTCCATAAACTCTTGCCAGATGAATACCATAGTTAAGCGATGGCTTAAGCTCCATTGCTTTAGTGTATGCAAGGATAGCTTCGTCTAAGAGTGCGTATTTCTGAAACCGAAATCCAAGGCTATAACCAAAATTTGGATTGCTTTCTAGGCTTTCAATGGCTTTTTTATAGTATTCGTCTGCTTTTTCAGATTGATTTTGTAGCCTGTAATTATACCCTAGTTCAATAAAAAAAGTAGGAAAGGCTAATTCCTCTTGTGTTTTCTCTAATAGAAAAAGTTCTGCATCTTCATAACGCTCTAGTTGTTGGTAACAGGTAA
>CAZLUS010000036.1:16201-18567 GCA_964562775.1 uncultured Flavobacteriaceae bacterium
TTGCTATTAATTTTTCATAAAAAACAAGTGCTTTTTCAAATTCGCCATCAGCAAAATACTGTTTCGCTAAAAAATCTTCTTGGGCTGATGTAGTGGTTAGCACAAAGAGAAACGAAATTATAAATAGAGTAAAACGCATAGCCTAAAGATAAGGTAGAAAAAAGGGTAATTGTGTTAAGCGATTCTGAAATTATAAAATTTGCTATTTATTTTCTCATTAGCATACAGCTAATCAATCTTGTCAAATCCACAATATGGTACTAAAACCTCTGGGATTTTAATGCCATCAGCAGTTTGGTAATTTTCTAGAATACCAGCAAGTACTCTTGGTAAGGCTAATGCACTACCGTTTAATGTATGTGCCAATTCTTTTTTACCGTTTTCGTTTTTAAAACGCAATTTTAATCGGTTGGCTTGGTAGGTTTCAAAATTAGAAACAGAGCTAATCTCTAACCAGCGGTCTTGCGCGGTAGAAAAAACTTCAAAGTCATAGGTAAGAGCTGCTGTAAAGCCTAAATCACCACCGCATAAACGTAATATGCGATAGGGTAATTTTAACTCGCGAAGGATGTCTTTTACATGCTCTACCATACCATTTAAAGCTTCGTATGATTTCTTAGGATGCTCCACACGAACTATTTCTACTTTATCAAATTGGTGTAGCCTATTTAAGCCTCTAACATGAGCTCCATAACTGCCTGCTTCTCTTCTAAAACATGGCGTGTAGCCTGTATATTGTATTGGAAAATCTTCTGCCTTTACAATATTATCTCTAAAAATATTGGTAACAGGTACTTCTGCGGTGGGAATCAAATACAAATCGTCTGCTTGTATATGATACATTTGCCCATCTTTATCTGGTAATTGCCCAGTGCCATAACCAGAAGCTTCATTGACTACATGAGGCACTTGAATTTCGGTATAACCAGCCGCAGTATTTTTATCTAAGAAATAAGAAATTAAAGCGCGTTGTAATCGAGCACCTTTACCTTTATAAACGGGAAACCCTGCGCCTGCAATTTTTACACCAAGCTCAAAATCGATAATATCGTATTTTTTAGCAAGTTCCCAATGGGGTAATGCGCCGTCTATTAATTTTGGCACTTCCCCTTCTTTAAAAACCTCTTCATTATCCTCATCTGTAGACCCAGCAGGCACAGATGCATGAGGAACATTAGGAATTTGGTATAATAGGTTTTGTAATTCTTCAGCAGTGCTAGTTAGTTTGTCTCCTAATGTTTTAGAAGTCTCTTTTAGATTTGCGGTTTTGTCTTTTAGTGCATTAGCTTCTACAGCTTTTCCGCTTTTAAAGAGAATTCCTATTTCTTTAGAGAGTACATTAGATTCTGCAAGAGTTTGGTCTAATTCTGTTTGATAGGCACGTCTTTTTTCATCTAAATCCAATAAGTTATTTAGCATTAAAGATGCATCTATATTGCGTTTTTTTAAGGCTTCAATAATGGTTTCCTTATTTTCTCTTATTTGTTGAAGCTGAAGCATAAAATTTATTTTATGGGAACAAATTTAAAGTAATACCTAAGATTAAAAAGAAATTATTCTTGTTTAGAAGGTAAAATCCACTCGTTGTGGCTAAAATGTTTCCAAGAGACATTAGCTAAATCTACTTTTGGGTCTATAAAGGTTGCATATTTAGCTCTATTTACGCTAACCTTATTTTTTACATAAACGCCAACATCTTTACCCTGTTTGGCATTTTCTTTTTTTAGGTGTTGCGCAAATTGCCATATAAAATCTGGGTAGCAAGTAACTTTGCGTTTTTGTTTTTTTGTTAAATAATCATTTAATTTTACTAGCTCTCGTTTTCCAGTAGCTTTATCTTCAACAAAAAACTGAATACGGCCAGACCTGCTTCTAAGCATCATTCTCCAACTTAATCGGTGACCTTCTTCGGTCCATAAAACGTCATCTTTAAAAAAGTAATGTCGTATGGGTAAGAGTAATTGAATAATAAAATAGATGCTTAAGATGCCTAATACCCATTTGTGATTTTTTGGTTTTTCATCTGTTTGCGATAGGCTTATTTTCTTTTTAGTTAAGAACAAGTTTCTAATGGTTTGAGTATCAAAAAAGAATACACAAAAGGCTATAGATAAATATGGAAAAATGCCAATTCTAAAAACAAAGCTGTTAAACAGATGAAAAAATAAAGCAAAGGAAAATGCTATTTTCCTAGTGGGTTTATATAGTAAAGCAGGTATAATTAGCAGGTCAAAAAGAATACCAAAAACAGCAATAATCTTATGAACCCATTTTTGTTGTAATAGCTCTCCAATTAAAAAATAGTCTTTTTTACCAGCCATTAAAATTTCTATAAAACTGTAATCTACCCAGTCTCCATAAAATTT
>CAZLUS010000036.1:18667-19913 GCA_964562775.1 uncultured Flavobacteriaceae bacterium
GGCGGCATAGCGATATTTATATCCAATAGTGATTAAAACACCACATAAGCCCATGATAATAAAGTAAATATACATGCCACTGCCAGGTAAAGGCTGTAGCCACTCGAAACCAATAAAAGAAAAATTTAATTTAGGTTCTACAAGCGTTTTTTTAACCCAACCAGTAAGAATTGCGCCAAAACATTCAGCACATACTAATAAGCCATAAAAAATCCTAAAAACAATTAGTTGTGCATTATCTATCCGTTTAAATAAAAATTGATGCACCATTTTAGCTTGAGATTAATTTTAATGAAGCTTCTTGGTCTTTTTTAAGTTGAAGTTTTAATGCTTCAACAGAATCAAATTTGTGCTCATCACGTAAGTAATGTAATAGTTCTACACGTATCTTTTTTTCATAAAGGTCTTGGTTGAAATCAAAAAAGTGGACTTCGATACTTTTCTTTTTGCCATTTACGGTAGGGTTAAAACCAATGTTCATCATTCCATAATAGTTTTTACCCTCTATAGTGCACTGCACCATATAAACGCCGTTTTTTGGAATAAGTTTATAGCTTTCTTTTACGGTAATATTTGCTGTGGGAAAATTTAGTTGTTTCCCCAAGCCTTTTCCTTTTTTGACAATACCAGTAATCATGTAAGGATAACCTAGATATTCATTAGCGCTAGTAATAGCTCCACTTTCTAGGGCTAATCTAATTTTTGTTGAGCTAACAGAAACTTCGTTAACTTCTTGCACAGAAATTTGTTCAACACCAAAACCTAAAGTGTCTCCAAAAGCGATAAGGTCATTAATATCCGCGGTTCTATTTTTTCCAAAACGATGGTCATAACCAATGACTACCTTTTTTGTTTTTAATTGGTTTACTAAAATATCTCTAACAAACTCTATTGCAGATAATCTGGAAAATTCCTTAGTAAAAGGATGTACAATAGTATAATCTAGTCCTAGACGTTCTAATATCTTAAGCTTTTCTTCTAAAGTGTTTAGGAGTTTAATGCCATTTTCTTTTTGCAAAACCATTCTTGGATGCGGAAAAAATGTAAGTAAGACTGAGTTGTAACTTCCTTCCTTTGTATTATTTATGAGGCGTTGTAGTATTTTACGGTGACCAATATGCACTCCATCGAAAGTGCCTATAGTAATTACCGTAGGAAGGGTACTTTTAAATTTTGAAATTCCTTGGACTGTTTCCACTGGATGTTAAAAATAAAAAGGCTTAAATTTATAAATTAGTTGAGCCCC
>CAZLUS010000037.1:0-19460 GCA_964562775.1 uncultured Flavobacteriaceae bacterium
ATATTACATTATGTTATATCTAGTATAAAATAACATAAAAAGTGTAGTTGACCGAGCTTTAACGGCAAATTGTCGATAAATCTATATACAGCAAGGTTGTAAATATTTTACAAACAATACTATATCACCTATAAAAGAAGGGTGTGATAAGTGATAAAAATCAATTGGTTAATCGTTTGTTTATTTACTTTTCGGCTATTTTAGTATTAATAATAGCTAAAGCATCTTGCACGGTTTGCATACCGTCCATATCCTCATTCTCTAAAATAATATCAAAAGCATCTTCAACATCTAAAACGATATCAACAAGGTTTGCAGAGTTTATATTGAGTTCTGTGGTAAAATTACTTGTGGGTTTTATGGCTTCAACGTTTACATCGTCTGGTAAATAGGTTTTTACAATGGCATATAGCTTCTCGTACTTATCTTCTTCTGTCATGCTTTTAATTAATTCTTAATAGGCCTTAAAAATAACACAAGCATTGACATCACCAAAACCAAAACTAGCTTTTGCCACAATATTTAGTTTGTTTTTAACTGTTTGTTGCGGAATTTTATCTTTTGGCACTAATTTATCTATCTCTAAATGTAGGTCTTCACTATTTCTATTACCAAATACACACTGTTCTTTAAGCTGCAAAACAGCCCCTACAGATTCTATACTCCCTGCAGCTGCCAAACAGTGTCCAAAAAGGCTTTTAAAAGAATTCATAAAAGGGAAATTAGCTTTTGTAAGCCCCAAAGCTTCTGTCCAGTTTAAAACTTCTGTAGCATCTTTCCCTGTGGCTGTTAAATGTCCGTTTATGGCGTCAATAGCTGTAGGCTTTATACCTGAATTTTCTACTGCGGTACGAATGCAGCGCTGTACCGCTTCATTATTGGGCGCGGTCATGCTTCCTCCTGCTCTTTGTCCGCCACTATTTACAGCACCACCTAGCACTTCTGCATAAATAGGAGCTCCTCTTTCTAAAGCACTTTCTAAGCTTTCTAAAACTAGTGCTCCTGCCCCACTACCTGGCACAAAACCAGAAGCCGAAGCACTCATAGGTCTACTCGCTTCTTCTGGGTTATCGTTATATTTTCTAGGAAGTATGCGCATGGCATCAAAACCACCCCATACATAAGGACCGCTATCACTACAACTACCTACAAGCATTCGTTTTACCTTGCCTTGCTGTATACGCTCGTAACCCATTACAATAGCTTCTGTTCCAGTACTACATGCAGAAGAATTGGTAGTAACCTGATTACCACAACCTAGTATACCGCCCAAATAAGCACTAATACCACTTGCCATAGTTTGTACTACAGAAGTACTGCCTAATCTACGTACCTTACCTGCATCAAGCATGTAAATAGAGTCTTTAAACTTATCTACGCCTAAAATTCCAGTACCAAAGACAATACCACTATCCCAATCAGCTTTATCGTCTGCTGCTATTTTTTCTAACCCAGCATCTTTCCAAGCATCAACGCCAGAAATAACACCATAAACAAGTCCACTAGAGTTTAAATCTTTCAATTGAACATTACTAAAGTAATTATTTAAGTTACTACTATTAATATCAGGTTTTCCAGCTATTTGACAAGAAAAATTAAGTTCTTCTAATTCTTTAAAATGCGTTATTCCACTAGTGCCTGTTTGTAATGCTTTTAAAAATGCTTCTTTACCCACACCATTAGGCGCACATACACCAAGACCTGTAACTACTACCCTATTTTTCATCGATGTTTGTTTTAAACATTCCTGCTATTACCCCAGTACACACAAGAACCCCGGCTGCATTATACATTTTTACTTTACATTTTAATTTAGAAAACCTAAAATATACCAGTTCTGAGCTTACCGTAACCTTTTCATTAGGAAAAACGGGCGCTAAAAATTCCATTTGAGAGCTAGAGAGTCCTATTTTAGTTTCAGTACTTGTATTCGTTCCCAGAAGATAGATTCCGAAACATACAAGCCCTATTTGAGCACAGCATTCTGTTAGCAGTACCCCAGGGGTTACCGGAAAGTTTTTAAAATGACCTTTATAGAAATCAGAATCTTCCTTAAAAGTGTAGCTTCCAACCACACCCTTTTCTGAAATTTCGCTAAGTTCATCTACAAACAAAAAAGGTTCGCTATATGGGAGTTTTGCTATAATTTCTTTCGTGTTCATTAGCGTAAACTTTCACCCCCATCAACCTTTAGAACAGTTCCCGTTATCCACTCGGCATCTGCTGTCGTTAGTAAATAGGCTGCGTTTGCAACATCTTCAGGTGTGGTTAAACGCCCATTAGGGTTTCTTTTTAAGGCTTCCTCGACAATATTAATACTGTTTGGTATCATTCGCATTGACTTTGTATCCGTAACGCCTGCCTGTATACAATTGGCTTTTATGCCTTCTGCGGCGAATTCTAAGGCAATATTTCTAACAATAGCTTCTAGTGTCACTTTTGCCGCAGAAACAGCAGCATAGTTCACCCATGCCTTTGTATTACCCTCACTAGTAAATGCAATAACACGTGCATCTTGAGCAAAAAGTTTAGTTCCTACTAAATGCTTTACCCAATCGTATAGACTAAGTGCCATCGCATTAATCGTAAGTTGAAAATCTTGATTTTGCAGTTCCTGTGTTTCTTCAGCATACATTGGTTTTAGGTTGCCTTTAGCAATACTATGTACCAATACTTTAATTTTCCCGTCCTGTACCGTTTCCAAAACCTGCTGCACAAGCTCTTTTTGTTTTTCTAGGTTAGTAGCATCAACATTAAAAGAAACACATTGAACCCCATTGGATAGAATCTCTTTAAAACCTTGAGATATAATAGGCAAATCGGATTTTCTATCCCGATGGATTATAATTAGGTTGTATCCATTAACTGCCAATTTCTTTGCAGTTGCTAATCCCAGTCCGCTACTGCCCCCCAAAACCAAAGCCCAAGATGTATTCTTCGTTTTCTCCATTACCATTCTATTAAAACACGTTGTGCAGAAAAACCAGGACCGAAACTTAAAATTAAACCTTGGTCGCCAGCCTTTATTTCTTTATCTAAAAACTGCTCTAAGACGTATAAAACAGTACAACTACTCATATTTCCGTAATTAAGTAATACGGATCGCGTGTCGTCTATCTGCTTTCCTAATTTACCAAATAAATCTTCTACGGTTTGTACAATTTTACGTCCTCCCGGATGAAAAATTAGATGGTCTACCTTTTCAATAGTGCTGTTGTGCTTCGCTAAAAAGGGATGTACTATTTTAGGAAAGTGTTCTGTTATAACCTCAGGTACTTTAGGGTCTAGAATCATTTTTAGTCCTGTATTTGTAAGGTCAAAGCCCATCATTTGAGTAGCATCAGGAAAATGATACATCTCTTCGCCTACTACTTTAGGTCCTGTATCGTCTTCATGCGAAGAAAGCAATACACAAGCAGCACCATCGCCAAAAATTGCAGCACTTACCATATTCGCCATAGAATAATCATTTAACTGAAAAGTAGCTGTAGGACTTTCAACCGCCACAACAGCTGCTCTTTTACCCGGATTCTGTTTTAAAAAATGAGACGCGTAAATTAACCCCGAAACACCAGCAGCACAACCCATTTCGGTTACAGGTAAACGTACAATATCCTGTTTAAGTCCTAGTTCGTTAATTAAATAGGCGTCTAGCGAAGGAATCATTATTCCTGTACAGCTAACCGTAATAATATAATCGAGCGAATCTGCTTGCCAATTCTGTTTGTCAAGCGCCTTTGTTAAGCAAGAAGCCCCTAGCTTTTTTACTTCGCGTACATATATCGCATTTTTATCCTCAAAAGAAGTGGCATTAAACACTTCATCAATACTCATAATTCCGTAACGCTTATCTACCCCAGCCCCTTCAAAGATTTTAATCACTTTTCTTCTAAAGCGTTCTTCTTTACCAGAAAGCCATAGATTTACAAAAGGAATAATGTCTTTTGTTGTTCTACTATAGGCTGGCAATGCCTTTGAAACCTCTACTACTCTAACCTCATTCATACACTAGTTTTGTCTATTAGTTTCTAAGACCCATACATATCTAAAAGCCCATTTCCAACGTATTCTATGAATAACGTTAGGTATTTTTTTTGCAAAATCTTCTAATTCCGATTTTAAAAAGCCTCTTTTAATTGATATGAGTCCATCTATTTTAGCCATATGCGTTTTTAAAAAGAATATCCTAAAAATCTTAAAAAGAAAACAAGCAAGCTTGCTTCGATGCAAATCATTTATCACAATACCTAATCTAGAAATTGAAACAAACTTATTTAAAAAGACGATAATTTCCGCATTTGTAAAATGATGCATCGTAAGGGTGCAAAGTAAGATATCGCATTGAAATTTAGAAGCATCTAATGCCAAAACATCTTGTTTTACAAACTGTATTTCGGGAAAATCTTGCGATGCTTCTCGTGCTATAGCA
Organism: uncultured Flavobacteriaceae bacterium; assembly: GCA_964562775.1. Classification (GTDB taxonomy): domain Bacteria; phylum Bacteroidota; class Bacteroidia; order Flavobacteriales; family Flavobacteriaceae; genus Croceitalea. The sequence continues at coordinate 4,430 of CAZLUS010000037.1, forward strand.
AGAATATCTTCTCTTAAATCCATCCCTATTAGCACTCCTTTAATTTTCTTTTTTCTCAATAATAACGCTGTTTTTCGAAGCATATACCCATCTCCACAACCCATATCTAAAATCGTATACGATTTTTTAGGGTTGTTTTTTACTAAATTCCACAACGAATGAATACTTATATCGTTGCCACCAAGCATAGCATTGGATCTATTGATGTCTAAAAAGGTGTTTTTTAACTCATGGATGCTAACATCTGGGTTATCCATAAGCTCTACCTCTGTGCTTCTAACTGCTAAATGCATTATACTAATATAGGACTTCCGTGGGTACGTTTAATCATAGTTTGAAGTATTTTTTCTGATTTAGCAATAGTGCTTATAGTCGCTTCCGATACCGTATTACTCATAAGTAGCCTTTGCACGAATCTTCCCATACGTAAACGATTAGAAAATTCGTCTTGCCAAAGCGAAGTGTATGTCTTCTCTAGTAAGTTTCTGTCTTGTTTAGTACTATCAAAATACGCAATAATACAATCTGAAGCTATTTTAGCACTATGTATTGCCATGGCCATTCCGTTCCCACATAAAGGGTGTATTAAACCTGCGCTATCACCACACATCAACACATGGTTTTCTACAGCTGCTTTCTTCTCAAAAGAAATTTGGGCAATGCTTAAGGGTTTTTTAAATTTTGGAGTGGCCTCCTGTAAGAAAGTTTTTAAAAATGGGTTTTGTGAAACTACGTGTGTATTGAAATCTGCTATAGCATTATACTTTTTAAAGCTTTTAAAATTAGCCAAATAGCAAAAATTGACACTGCCATCTTCTGTCTTTGATAAACCGCCATAGCCTCCCTTAAAATTGTGCAAAGCCACTAAGTTTGTTGGGAAGTCTTGCAACTCATAATGGCATTTTACCCCTAACCAAGGAGATTTTTGTTGTATAAATTCTCGAGATAATTTCTTGTCTAAACTAGAGCGTTTACCATAGGCACCAATAACTACTTTCCCTGTACTAACAGCAGTGCTAGTGACTGTAAAAACAGCGTCATTAAAAGTGATTTCAGAAACGGACTCAAACAAAAACGCTACGCCTTTAGATTTTGCTTTCTCATAGAGCATGTTATCTAATGCATACCTGCTGATGCCAAATCCGCCTAGTGGGAGTACTGTTTTCATACTTTTTCCAGAACGTGTACTCATTTGTAAAGTAGTTATTCTGGGAAAGCTGGAATCTAAAGAAACGCCTAGGTATTCTAGATAGGGAATTACCTCATTAGAAACGTATTCGCCACATACCTTATGGTTTGGGTAGTGGTTTTTTTCAATCACCAAGACATTAAGGTTCTTTTTATTAAGATGCAGTGCTGCCGTTAAACCAGCAAGCCCACCTCCTACTATAATCACATCGTACGCTTTCACCTTGGCAAGTTACTTTTAAAAATAATAAAAACGGTTTCTTTCTTTTATCATTTAATGACGAGGCATTAATACGCTATAAGTTTTAATAAAGCCTCCTCAAAACGCTGTTTAGGTAAATAGTTAGCTTCTAAGTTAGAAGCAAAAGGAATAGGCGTTTCCATACTCGCAACACGTTGTACAGGCGCATCTAAATATTCAAAACAGTTTTCCATTACCAAAGCAGCTATATCACTTGCAATGCCCCCAAAAAGAGAATCTTCTTGAAGTATGATTAACCTACCTGTTTTTTGTACCGATGTGTAAATTGCTTCCGTATCTAAGGGTTGCAAACTACGTAAGTCAATAAGGTCCGCATCAATATCTGTATGTTTATCTAAGGTTTCTAAAGCCCAATGCACCGCAGCTCCATAAGCAACAATACTTACTTTAGAACCTGTACGTACTAGATTTGCTTTGCCTAATGGTAGTGTATAGTAGTCTTTAGGTACATCGCCATATACGCTTCTATAGATTCCTTTGTGTTCAAAAAACAAAACAGGGTTGGGGTCGTTAATTGCGGTATTCAATAATCCTTTAGCATCTTCTGGAAAAGCAGGATACACCACTTTTAGCCCTGGTGTTTTTGTAAACCAAGCTTCATTAGTTTGCGAATGAAAAGGCCCTGCTCCTACACCACCCCCACACGGCATACGAATAACAACATCTGCATTTTGTCCCCAGCGGTAATGGACTTTTGCCAAATAGTTTACCACCGGATTAAAACCAGAGCTAACAAAGTCTGCAAATTGCATTTCAACCACAGCCTTCATACCATTAATAGCCAATCCCATTGCAGCCGATACGATTGCCGACTCACAAATTGGAGTATTCCGTACTCTAAGCTTACCAAACTTAGCTACAAAACCCTCTGTAATCTTAAAAACTCCACCATATTCTGCAACATCTTGCCCCATAATAACAAGGTCATCATGCCGCTCCATAGCTTCTTCTAAGCCGTTAGAGATGGCGTCTACAAAGCGAATGTTTTCTTTTTCTCCTGATTTTTCTACTTCCTCATATTCAAAATCCTTATAAACATCACTTAATTCAAAATTTTCATTAGTAGAAACAGCATCTTCGGTAAAGGCTAGCTCTAAATTAGAATCAATTTCTTGAGCAATATCTGCACTAATTTTTTCTATAGCTTTTTGAGATAGGATTTTCTTCTCTAAGAGAAATGCTTCGTAGTTAGCAATAGGGTCTTTTTTAGCCCATTCATCCATTAATTTCTTTGGTACGTATTTCGTGCCACTTGCTTCTTCGTGACCACGCATTCTAAAGGTTTTAAATTCTAGTAATACTGGACGTGGACGTTTTCTAATTGCTTTACATAACTCGTTTACTTTATTGTAAACTTCTAGGATATTATTTCCATCTATAATACGGCATTCCATCCCATAACCTTTCGCTCTATCTGCCAAGTGTTCGCAATTATATTGCTCTTCAGTAGGTGTCGATAGTCCATAGCCATTATTCTCAATACAAAAAAGCACCGGTAAATTCCAAACTGAAGCTACATTTAGTGCCTCATGAAAATCACCTTCGCTAGTACCGCCTTCACCAGTAAAAACAGCGGTTACTCGCTTATTTCTTCGAATACTATCCGCAAGAGCAATACCATCAGCAACACCTAATTGGGGGCCTAGGTGCGATATCATCCCTATAATTTTATGTTCTTGAGTGCCAAAATGAAAACTGCGGTCTCTTCCTTTTGTAAACCCACTCGGCTTTCCTTGCCATTGTGCAAACAAACGATTCAAAGGCACATTTCTAGTCGTAAACACTCCTAAATTTCTGTGCATTGGCAGAATATACTCTTCGGTTTTTAAAGCAGAAGTTACGCCCACGGATATTGCTTCTTGTCCAATTCCACTAAACCATTTAGATATTTTCCCTTGTCGGAGAAGGATTAGCATCTTCTCTTCAATCATTCTAGGTTTTAGCATACGCTCATAGAGCGTAATTAAAGTTTTATCATCAAAATCTCCAACGTGATAGCGCATATAAAAATTTTCAGCTTTATAAAAGTAATGAAAAGGTGAGTTGTGGTCTAATTTTTAAGATTTGTTATATGAGAATCCTTAAATTTGATACTCTAAACCATATCTAATATGAGTGCTATACCCAGTGTAAATCTCGAAGATTTTTTATCTAATGACCCTAAGCGTAAAGAAAAATTTACACATGAAATTGGAGCAGCATTTGAAGATATAGGCTTTGTAGCGTTAAGTGGGCATTTTCTATCGGATGAATTAGTTAAAAATCTTTATAGTGAAATAAAAAACTTTTTTTTATTACCACAAGAAACTAAGAATCGGTATGAAATAGATGGTATTGGCGGACAACGTGGTTATACCTCTTTTGGAAAAGAACATGCAAAAGGCCGAAAAGAAGGGGATTTAAAAGAATTTTGGCACTTTGGACAGTATGTTGAAGACAATGCTACTTTAGAAGATGAGTATCCAAAAAATGTAACCGTACGTGAACTTGCAAACTTCAATAGCATTGGTAAGGAAACCTATAAAATGCTTGAGAAGACAGCAAAGTATGTGCTACGCGCTTTAGCAATACATTTAGATTTAGAAGAAATGTATTTTGATGAATGGATAAAAAACGGAAATTCTATTTTAAGACCTATTCACTACCCTCCTATTGTATCTGAACCAAAAAATGCCGTGCGTGCAGCTGCACACGGAGATATTAATTTAATAACCCTTTTAATGGGCGCTCATGGAAAAGGTTTACAAGTAAAAAATCACCAAGGCGAATGGATAGATGCTATTGCAAAGCCAGAACAATTAATGATTAATGTTGGCGATATGTTATCTCGCCTAACCAATAATAAATTAAAATCTACTATTCATCAAGTTGTGAATCCGCCAAAAGAATTATGGGGAACATCAAGGTATTCCATCCCATTTTTTATGCACCCTATAAGTGAAATGCCATTAAATTGCCTAGCAAATTGTATTTCAAATAAAAACCCAAAACAGTTTAAAGATACTACTGCAGGTGATTATTTAAATGAACGTTTAATTGAGCTTGGCTTAATAAAAAAATAAAAATGGATATTAGCGATCAGCTTAAAAATTTATTCCCAGACCACGTACCAGAAGAAACTTCAACGCCAAAATCTAAAAAACCAGACTATTGGTTACAAGAGGCTCCTATTATTTGTAAATACGAAAAAAGAAAAGGAAAACCAATTACTATTTTAGAAGGATACACTGGTGCTAGTAGCGATTTTAAAAAGTTAGCAAAGGAATTGAAGTCTTATCTAAGCGTTGGAGGAAGTTTTAAAAACGAAACGATTATAATACAAGGCGACTATCGCGATAAGATAATGGAATTCTTAAAACAAAAAGGGTTTAATGTAAAACGCGTAGGAGGATAACCATAGTCAAAATACCTTAAAAACCTATTTTTATCGACCAAATGTTAAAATTTTCGATTATTTTATAGTGTTTTAAACAATAATTTTTTGTTTTTTTGATTATAACTTACATTTAACTGTTTAACCAACTTAAACTACCCCCTAGGATGAAATCACTGTTGCATATTACAAACGGAGATAGCTTTACTGAAAAATTAAAATCCCTACCTTATAAAGGAGATATTGTCACTTGGCGAGAAATGCTATGCGAAGGCAAAACCTTATGTACTGTAGGTAGTGAGTCTTTTTGGAAAGCTCGTTTTGATTTTCTTAATAAAAACTATAATGTATCTAAATCGTGGTTTGTAGAAAAAACTCTTAAGGAATACCGTTCGCTTTGTAATCACAAACAACAGAATCAGATAGTACTATGGTTTGAGTACGATTTATTTTGCCAAATAAATATGCTTGCGGTACTTAGCTGGTTAAAAACCCATAGAAAGCATGCTGAGATTTCACTTGTGTGCAGTGGCAAAGAAGATGACACTGATAAAATGTATGCCTTAGGTGAGCTTAGCGATGAAAAACTACACCAGCTCTACGAAAATAGAAAAGTGCTTACACAAGATGATATCGAGTATGCCGATTATGTATGGCAACTTTATTGCTGTGACAACCCTTTGCATTTAGAAAACTTAAACACGTACGATAAGTATCAATTTAATTACCTCTCTGAAGCTGTAAAAGGACATTTAAAACGTTTTCCTACGGTAACGAATGGTTTAAATTATATTGAAAATAATGTATTAGATATTGCGACTGCTAAAAAACCTAAGACAAGAAAAGAACTCTTAAAACACATACTTAACAGTAAAAATGTATATGGCTATGGTGACACGCAATACGAGCGCGTTATAGATAGTATCAAACCTTTGTTTAGTTCTTTAAACCCTGTTCGTTTAAATAAAAAAGGGAAAGAAGTATTAGAAGGACAGACTAATTTTTATGCTGCTATTCGTAATAACGATACCTATTTAGGAGGAGCTTTAAAGTATAATTTCTTGTACAACAATACATCAGAAAGAATTCTAAAATTATAGTATGCCATTAGCTGCATCGGAGCTTATTCTTAATTCTGATGATAGCATCTATCACCTTAATCTACATCCAGAAGATATTGCAGACACTGTAATTACTGTAGGCGACCCAGACCGTGTAGCTGAAATTTCTAAGTATTTTGACACTGTAGAAATTAAGAAAACGAAACGTGAGTTTACGACACATACAGGGTTTTTAAATGGAAAACGCATCACCGTAATTTCTACTGGAATTGGTACAGACAACATCGACATTGTTATAAATGAATTAGATGCTTTAGCAAATATTGATTTAAAGACAATGACCGAAAAACCAAAAAAAAAGGTTTTAAATTTTATACGCATTGGTACTTCAGGCGCTATTCAACCAAATATAAAGCTTGACTCTTTTCTACTTAGTGAAATAGCTGTTGGTTTAGACGGACTCTTACATTTTTACAATACATTAAAAATGCAAAATGATTCGCTAATCACTAGTTTAGAGAAACACTTAGCTTGGCAAAATTTTGCAGTTTCTCCTTATGCCTTTGATGCAAACAAACAATTATTTAATACTTTAAGTTCAAAACATACGGTATCAGGGATTACGGTAACCAATACTGGTTTTTATGGCCCCCAAGGTAGAAGTATACGTTTAGTTCCTAAATTAAAAGACTTTTATGAAAAACTCGTATCTTTTAATTACCAAACAAAACAGCTTACAAATTTAGAAATGGAAACTGCGGGCATTTATGGATTAGCAAAACTATTAGGACATCGCGCCATTTCTATAAATGCCATTCTTGCCAATAGAGCAACAGGCGAGTTTTCTTCTAAACCTTCTAAAACAGTGACACAATTAATTCAATATTGTTTAGAAAAAATAGCATCTGATTAAGCGTATGAAAAAAGTTAAGATTATAGGTGTGCCCGAACACTTTAACCTACCATGGCATCTAGCTATAGAAGAGAATGCTTTTAAAGATAGGGGTATCGATTTAGAATGGACTGATATTCAAGAAGGAACTGGTAGAATGGCACAAATGCTAGCCGATGAAGAAACCGATTTAGCCATAATTTTAACCGAAGGAATAGTAAAAAGTATTACCGATGGTAATCCATCAAAAATTGCACAGACCTATGTGTCTTCTCCCCTATTATGGGGAATTCATGTAGCTGCGGATAGTGATTTTAAAACTATAGAAAGTTTAAAAGGGAGTAAAGCCGCAATTAGCAGATATGGTAGCGGTAGTCATTTAATGGCTTATGTGCATGCCAAGCAACAAAATTGGAATACCAAGGATTTACAGTTTAAAATAATTAACAACTTAGAAGGAGCCGTAAAAAGCCTGACCGCTAATACAGCCGATTATTTTATGTGGGAGCACTTTACCACCAAACCTATAGTAGATGCAGGAGTTTTTAGACGATTAGGAGACTGCCCCACCCAATGGCCCTGTTTTGTTATAGCAACTACAAATAGGTTTGCAAAAGAAAACAAGCACCTACTCAATCATATTCTAGAGGTCATAAATATATATACCAAAGAGTTTAAAAGAATACCAAGTATAGATAGAACTCTTGCTAATAGATATGAACAAAAATTAGCAGATATTAAAATATGGCTATCTAAAACAAGCTGGGGGCAAGACCAACTATCTAAAGAAACACTTCTTAAAATTCAAAAACAATTATTAGAACTTGAATTGATTTCAGAAATAAAAGAAAGTGCTAACTTACTGACTTAGCCATCTTACCTGAATAGTGTTTAGAAATTAAGGCTCTAAACTTATCATCAGATAAAGGCTTTTGAACAGTATCTTTTACCAAAACATTGCCTTTTGCTTTTTCAATAATTTTATCGGATTCTAAACCAGTTAGAATGGTTATAGTTACTTTTTCTTTAAAAGCAGTATCAAATCTATTTTCAAATTCTGCTAAAAATTCCCATCCATTCATTGTTGGCATCATAATATCCAAAACTATAAAACAAGGACCTATTGCCTCTATAGCACTATTCTCTAAAAATTCTAATGCTTGTAATCCGTTTCCAGCAGTTACTACATCGATTGTTTCATCTATGGCTTCAGCAAAATATTTGTTTACTAAGTTTGTAGTACTATCGTCATCAATTAACAAAATCGTATTCGGGTTATTCATTTGTAAGAATTTTACTATTTATCATAAGAAAATAACGACAAATGTAAGAAGATATTTCAATATGTAAATAAATACTAACTAATTACCAAGTAATTTTTTCTTTACCAATTTTTTCAAGAATAGTATTTGTTTGGCTAAAATGCTGATTTCCAAACCAAAAACCTCTATTAGCACTTAATGGAGAAGGATGCCCAGATGTTAAAGTGTGATGTTTTTTTTTATCAATTAAAGTTGTTTTTTTCTTTGCAAAACCACCCCAAAGTAAGAAAATTAGCTCATCATGCTCTTTTGAAAGTCTAGAAATAATAGTATTTGTAAACTGTTCCCACCCTTTCTTTTGATGACTCCCAGCTTTGCTAGCGCGTACCGTTAAAGTGGCATTTAAAAGTAATACCCCTTGTTGCGCCCATCGTTCTAAGTTTCCACTTTTGGGGTATGCTATTCCTAAATCCGTTTCAATTTCTTTAAATATGTTTTTTAAAGATGGAGGATGTGGTACACCATCTGCAACAGAAAAGCAAAGCCCATTCGCTTGATTAAATCCATGGTATGGGTCTTGTCCTAATAGTACCACTTTGGTTTTATTAAACGAACAGTGATTAAAGGCAGCAAATATTTCATTGCTAGGTGGATAACAAGTATAATTCTGATATTCGTCTGTAACAAATGTGTTGAGATTTTTAAAATACGGTTTTTCAAATTCGGGATTCAGGTATTTTCTCCAACTTTCGGCTATAACAAGATTCACTATTAAGACTTTTATACAAATTTAACCTTTGCCTTCATTTGTTTTTTGAAAACACCAATAAATTCTAATACATTAGAGGAGCCAACGATGTAAAACTTATGAAAATCGAATTTAAAACCGTTTACTTAAAAAAATTATATCCATTGCGAATAAGTCGTGGAGTAAGAGATGGACAATCAAATCTTTACGTATCTGTTACAGATGGTAAGCATACAGGATGGGGAGAAACATCTCCTGGTATATCCGAAGGAGCATCAAGTCCAGAAGAGGCCCAAAAACAATTAGAAGGTTTTATTTCTCAAAACAATATAGAGGATATACATACTACATATGATACTGCCTTAGCACAAAAAGTTTCTCCTTGTGCTCTTGCAGCTTTGGATATTGCTCTATGGGATTTAAAAGCTAAAAAGGCGGATATGCCTTTATACCAACTTTTAGGTTTTTCAAAACCAAAACATGCCACCTCTATAACATTAGGCATCATGAGTCCAGATGAAGCCAAGGAACGTTTACCTTTAATTCTCGAAAATATGAGAATTAAAACCTTAAAAGTAAAATTGGGCAGCACCAATGGTATTGAAGCCGATAAAGCAATGTACAACGAGGTATTACAATACCATAAGAAAAACCCCATAGCTATTAGAGTAGATGCTAATGGAGGATGGTCATTAAAAGATGCACAGCATATGTTACATTGGCTTGCTGAACGAAACTGTGATTATGTAGAACAACCCTTAAAAGAAGGGCAAGAATACGATTTAAAACAACTCTATAGCAAAAGACCCTTGCCTATTTTTGTTGATGAATCATGTCGTTTTGCAAGTGATATCCCTAAATGGGCAGATAGTGTAGACGGGGTAAATATGAAATTAATGAAATGTGGTGGGATTACCGGTGCATTACGCATTATCGCAACAGCAAAAACTTTTGGTTTACAAACGATGATAGGCTGTATGGGAGAAAGTTCCATTTCTATAGCGGCAGGAGCCGCAGTTTCAGGTGCTTTAGACCATATAGATTTAGATTCGCATTTAAATCTAAACCCAGACCCTTGCGAAGGAGCCCCATTAGCAAATGAAATAACGATGCCTTTAGATGTGCCAGGTCATGGGGGTAAATTTAAATCGCTATAACTATGTTTAGTGCTGATCAAAAACTAGTGCTATTTATGGAAGGTGCACTTGATACTGATTCAGGGAAAATGGGTCATGGCTTAATGCGTTTTTCAAAACACCCCATTGCTTGTGTTATAGATACTAAGTATAGCGGAAAAACGGTACAAGAAGCTATAGGGTTAGCATATGATATTCCAGTAGTCGCTACAATTGATGAAGCCTTAAAAAAAGGAAGTGAAATACTTGTGTTAGGTATTGCACCCTCAGGTGGTAAATTTCCTAAATCATGGGAAGCCCCAATAACAGAAGCCTTAGAAAAAGGACTTTCTTTAATTAATGGCCTGCATGACAACTTAAACCAAAGTTTTGGACATCTAATAACGAATTCACAAAATCAAAAAATATGGGATGTTCGTCAACCTAAATCCAGTTATCCAATAGCAAAAGGCAAAGCAGCATATCTAAAAAACAAACGTATTCTTATCGTGGGTACAGATATGGCATCAGGAAAAATGACAACAGGCTTAGAATTATATAATGCATTAAAAAAACAAGGTAAGAAAGTAGGTTTTGTTGCTACAGGTCAAATAGGCATTACACTTACAGGAAGTGGAGTTCCTTTAGATGCGGTTAAAGTAGACCAAGCTGCGGGAGCTGTTCAAGAAGCTGTTTTAGAAGAATCTGACAAGGATATTGTAATTATTGAAGGGCAAGGTTCTCTGTCACATCCTGGGAGCACTGCTACCCTACCCCTACTTAGAGGCGCACAGCCAACGCATTTAATTTTATGTCATAAAGCAGCCTATACACACTTACGTGAACCTGTTTCGCATATACCCATTCCTCCTTTAGACCAATTCATAGCATTAAATGAAGCCCTTGCCCATGTTTGCAGTTCTCAAACTCCAGCAAAAACAATTGGAGTTGCATTAAATACTGTAGGTTTAACAGAAAAAGAAGCTTTAGAAAAAATTAATAACTTCGCAAAAATAACGGGTCTCCCTACAACAGATGTTGTTAGGTATGGCACAAAAAAATTGACAGCAATAGTAAACTCTTTATAATAATTACGACTGGAGTATTTTGCACTCAAATAGCGTTTCTAGTTTGAAGCATTAGAAAGTATATTAATAATAAGATAATTTATAAAATGATTTTAGTTATTCTTTTTTTAGCAGCCTGTTTTCTAGCCTATAGCAATGGCGCAAATGACAATTTTAAAGGAGTTGCTACTTTATTTGGTAGTGGAACTATAAACTACAAAGGAGCCATACGATGGGCAACCATAACAACTGCAGCCGGATCTATAGCTGCAATATTTTTAGCGAATAGTTTGGTTAAAAATTTCTCAGGTAAAGGTTTAGTTCCTGATGAGTTAATTACCGCTCCAGAATTTGCTATATCTGTTGCTTTAGGAGCAGCATTAACGGTTTTTTTAGCAACTAAAATAGGAATGCCTATTTCTACTACACATGGCCTTGTTGGTGCTTTATTTGGCAGCGGTGTAGTTGCTGTTGGTTCTTCTTTCAACTTTGCAAAACTAGGTGGTACATTTTTGTTTCCCTTAATTGTAAGTCCGCTTATGGCTGCTGTGGTTAGTCTTATTCTATATCTTATTTTTAAGAAATTTAGAACTGCATTGAATGTGACAAAAGAAACTTGTGTTTGCGTTGGTGACGAATACAAACCCATATCAAGTACAGTTAATGCAGATAATGCAATAAGTGTTGATATTGAAACACAAAAAGGAATTCAAATAGACGACACACAAAAATGTATTGAACGCTATAAAGGTGATTTTTTAGGAATCAGTTCTCAAAAAATATTAGACTTTGCCCATTATATAAGTGCTGGTATAGTAAGCTTCGCTAGAGGATTAAACGATACCCCAAAAATTGTAGGGCTACTTATCGTTATTAATGCTTTAGATATTAAATGGGGTATGCTAGCTGTTGCTATGGCTATGGCTATTGGTGGGCTATTAAACGCTAAAAAAGTAGGAGAAGTGATGAGTAAAAAAATTACTCCTATGAATAGTGGTCAAGGATTTACAGCAAATTTAGTTACAGGGCTTTTAGTAACTACTGCTAGCATACACGGACTTCCTGTATCTACTACTCATGTATCTGTTGGTTCTATTTTTGGTATAGGTACAGCAACAAAAAAAGCAGATGTAAAAGTAGTTAGAAACATTCTATTATCTTGGTTACTAACACTGCCTATAGCTGCTATTTGTAGTGGTCTTGTTTACTGGATTATTTTGTTATTCTAGCAGAAAAAATTTTAGAAGACTGTATATTGCATCTTAGTAGTTGAACCAAGAACTAAGTATATTAAGATGTTTCAAAAAAATAAGCTAACAGAAATCGCCAAGCTTTTTTTTAAGCTAGGTTGCATTGCTTTTGGAGGGCCAGCCGTCCATATTGCAATGATGGAAGATGAAGTAGTAAAAAAAAGAAAGTGGATGACGCAAGAACACTTTCTAGATCTTATTGGAGCCACCAATTTAATACCAGGCCCTAATTCTACAGAAATGACCATGCATTGTGGTTATGAACGTGGTGGCTGGAAAGGTCTTTTTACTGCTGGATTTTGTTTTATTTTTCCAGCAGTAGTAATTACATCTGTTTTTGCCTGGTTATATCAAGAATATGGGCAATTACCCAATGTTGAACCATTTATTTATGGTATAAAACCTGCTGTTATTGCCATAATTCTAATAGCTGCTTATCGTCTTGGTAAAAAAGCAATAAAAACTACAGAACTAGCCATTTTAGGCGCACTAACTTTAATAGCCTCACTATTAGGAGTAAATGAAATTATAGCCTTATTCGGCTGTGGACTACTTGGTGTAATTCTCTATTTAATCAAAAAAAGCTATAAAAATTTAAATGGTTTTACACCTCTTTTACTATTGCAATCCGTAAGTCTATCAAAAATAGGCACATTCAAAATATTCCTAACATTTTTAAAAGTAGGCGCAATACTTTATGGTAGTGGTTATGTGTTGTTTGCATTTTTAGACAGTGAATTGGTAGGTAACGGTTGGTTAACAAGGCAAGCCTTAATTGATGCCGTTGCAGTGGGGCAAATAACACCAGGTCCTGTTTTAACTACTGCCACATTTATAGGTTGGCAAATGAACGGTATTACGGGGGCAATTGCAGCTACTGTTGGTATTTTTCTACCTTCATTCCTTTTTGTTCTACTACTAAATCCGCTAATACCAAAAATGCGAAAATCTAAAATTATTGGTGCATTACTAAATGCTGTAAATGTTGCTGCTGTAGCATTAATTATTGCTGTATGCGTAGTAATGGCAAAAGACACCTTAATAGATTGGAGAACCATTGTAATAGCAGTTATAAGTTTTATTGTAGTATTTGTATTTAAAAAAACGAATAGTGCTTATATTGTTTTAGGCGGTGCAATTTTAGGTTATTTTTTGACATTTATATAAAACAGTCTGTTTTCAACTTAGACGCGTTAATACTTATCTTTGCATTGCTATAAAAAGTAAATGCAGCAGATACATAATAAAACACTTCAAGATTTAGAATTTCCAACAGTATTAGAACAACTTGTTGCACGTTGTAATACAGAACTTGGCAAAGCGGCTGCTTTACAAATCAAACCTTTATCAGATACTTCTTATTTAAATACGGTATTAGGACAAACATCCGAATACCTTGCTTCATATGAGAACGACAATCGCATTCCTAACCACAGTTTTGATGCTATAACTAAAGAGTTAAAATTACTTACAATTGAAAACACTACATTAGAAATTTCTGGTTTTCGTAGAATAGCTTCGCTTTGTAAAACGATTAGTATCCATAAAAAATTCTTCAAAAAATTTAAAGAATACTACCCCCTATTATTTGCTTTTTCTGAAACCATAATTGCTCAAAAAAACATCATAGAAGAGATTGATAGTATTATTGATAAGTTTGGGGAAGTTAGAGATAACGCCTCTACAGAACTTAAAAATATTCGACATCAAATTAATGAAGTGCGCGGTAAAATAAACCAAAGTTTTGCTGCAGCATTAACGCGCTACCAAACTTCAGATTTTTTAGATGAAATACGGGAGTCTGTTGTGGATAACAGACGGGTACTTGCAGTTAAAGCAATGCATAGAAAAAAAGTAAAGGGTACTGTTGTTGGCACTTCTAAGACAGGAAGCATTGCTTTTATAGTACCAGAAGCTACGCTACAATATACCACAGCGCTTAGTAATTTAGAATTTGAAGAGAAAGAAGAAATACAAAAAATCCTCAATCAGCTTACCAATTATATTCGCCCGTATTCCGAAGTTCTTGAAAACTACCAGCACTTTTTAATTCATATAGATATTACCGCCGCTAAAGCAAAGTACGGAAGTGAAATGAATGCAGTGCTACCAAAAATGAATAGCGAAAGACAGTTACACCTACGTGATGCTTATCATCCTTTACTCTTTTTAAGCAATAAGCAGAAAAAGGAAAAAACCTGGCCACAGAGTATTGAGTTGCATCAAGAGAAAAGAATCATCGTTATTTCTGGCCCAAATGCTGGCGGTAAAAGTATTACCTTAAAAACAATAGGGCTTTTGCAAGTAATGCTACAAAGCGGATTATTGATTCCAGTGCATGAGCGGAGTTCTGTCTTTTTGTTTGATAAAATACTAACAGATATTGGTGATAATCAATCTATAGAAAACCATTTAAGCACGTATAGTTATCGGCTTAAAAACATGAATCGGTTTTTAAAGCAATGCAATAACAAAACCTTATTTTTAATTGATGAATTTGGTACAGGTTCTGACCCAGAATTGGGAGGTGCTTTGGCAGAAGCTTGCTTAGAGGTTTTTTATGAACGTGAAGCCTTTGGAGTAATTACCACCCATTATTCTAATTTAAAACTATTAGCAAACGAATTACCGCATGCCATAAATGCAAATATGCTTTTTGATAATAAAACCCTACAACCTATTTTTAAATTGGCAATGGGGCAAGCAGGGAGCTCTTTTACCTTTGAGGTGGCACAGAAAAACGGCATCCCCTACTCGCTTATTAATAAAGCAAAAAAGAAAATTGAACGTGGTAAAGTTCGTTTTGATGCTAC
>CAZLUS010000038.1:0-18961 GCA_964562775.1 uncultured Flavobacteriaceae bacterium
TTACTATTAGCAGTTCAAGAGTTAAAAGTCATGATTTTGATAAAGATGGTGATTTAGATCTTTTTGTTGGTGGGCGACTAGTCCCTGGCAATTACCCTTCACCAGCAAATAGTTACATTTTAGAAAACAAAAGCGAAGGCGGCATCCCTAAATTTATAGATGCAACAAATAAAATCGCTCCATTTTTAAACAAAATTGGAATGGTTTCAGATGCTGTATGGACAGATTTTGATAATGATGGCTGGACAGACCTTATTCTAATTGGTGAATGGATGCCAATTACATTTATTAAAAATGATGAAGGCTATTTTACAGAAATTACCAAAGACTTAAACTTTGATGATTCTAGAGGCTGGTGGTATAGCATTAACCAAGGTGATTTTGACAATGATGGTGATCAAGATTACATTATAGGCAATCTTGGGCTTAACTATAAATACAAGGCAAATCCAGAAGAAACTTTTGATGTATATTTTAATGATTTTGATGGAAATAATAAAAACGATATTGTACTGAGTTATTTTAATGAAGGAGAAAAATTTCCTTTAAGAGGACGCGAATGTTCTTCTCAACAAATACCTGGTATAAAAGAAAAATTCAAAAACTACGAATCATTTTCTAATGCAACTTTAGAAGAAGTGTATACAGAAGATCGATTAGAAAATTCTTTGCATTATCAAGTTAAATCCTTTGCAAGTATCTACCTTGAAAACAGAAATGGAGAATTTATAATACGTGAATTACCTAATCTAGCGCAACTATCTTCAATTAATCAAATTTTAGTAGAAGATTATAACAAAGACGGGCATTTAGATGCACTACTTGCTGGTAATTTATTTGCTTCGGAGGTAGAAACGCCAAGAAATGATGCAGGAATCGGTTTATTTATGCAAGGTGATGGGAAAGGTGGTTTTAAACCTATAAGTGCGTCAGAAAGCGGATTTTATACTTCTGGGGATGTAAAGGACATGACCAAAATAACTCTTAACAATAAAGATTATATTATTGTAGCTAAAAACAACGATTATCTACAATGGGTAGAAATTAATCAATAGTAACTATTTTAAGTTTAAAATAGTTACTATTGATTTTTGTTTTCTAAGATAAGTAAGTCGACATTTGATTCTCTCCAAGCATTTAACAAATCTTCACTGACTGGAGCTAAATAATAAGAAAAAGCGCTAAGTACTATATCTTTATCCCCATCATTATCAATATCGTTAGAATCAATTAATAGCCATCGCCCCAAAGTAGGTTCATTTAACCCAAACATTTCAAATTTAAAGTTTTTAGCATCTTTGTTTTCTAAGTATACAAATGAAAAATCAGAATTTTCTTCATAGTCAGGAAAAGAAGATATCAAGGCAATATCAATATCGCCGTCTTCATCAAAATCATCAGCCGTAAAACGAGTAGCTCCGTACATTGGAAAAAAGTATTTTTCTTCAAAGTTATTAGTGCCGTCGTTAATATAAATACGCATTCCATGATACGGTTTATTTACATAGGTTTTATCAGCATTATCGCCATGTACAGTAATAATATCATCATAACCATCACCATCATAATCTAACAATTCAAACCAACTACTACCATATACTGGGTTAAAACGAATTACTGTTTCTGACCGAAATGATAAAGGTGATGTTTGATATAAAATTGTTATCCCTTCGTTCCCTTGGGTACTCATTAAAATAATATCTGCTTTTTGATCATTATTCATATCTTTTACAATGGTTCTAACAATACCAGGTTGCCCCATCAATACACTTTTTTTGTATTGTGTACTATCTAAGTTCCATAAAGACAATGCTCCGGTTAAATGTCCAAATTCAGAAATTAGCACTTCATCGTTTCCATCATTGTCAAGGTCATATATTGTTGAATGGACAGGGCGATGTAATTCTGTTGCTATTTCATCTAAAGCTTCATTAGAAGTCTTATATACTTTTCCTCTTTTAAATTGTGATGGATTTAAAATACCCACCATAGTAACATAATCAATATTTTTGCTTCTAGAATACCACGTTACAGGCGATACAAAATTAGCAGCCTTAACTATTTTGTTTTCTTTAAAATCATAATGAGAAATTTTACCTTGTAGATTTGCTGTAATTATTTGACCATCTTCATTTTCTATATCTAAAAAGGTAATGGAAGACCCAGGAATGCTATCTAAATTAATAGGTATTTCTTTAAAAAGTGTCAAACCTTTTTTTAAATCTCTTTGTGGTATTCTGGGTAAGCTGTCAGGAGCCATTTGTATAATATAATCTTTCAATAGAACCCAATCTTCTTTAGAAATAGTAGCTCGTTGACTGTATACTCCAGAGCGTATAATTTGCTCTTGCTCCGAAAAAGGTAGACCAGCATATGGACTATAATTTTTATTTCTTATTCCCATTCTTGCACCCATCTCGGGTAAAACAGAAGTCTCCCATAAGTATTTGGGCAAATCTTTTGGGCTTGGCGCCACATGGCAACTTGCGCATTGATTATTAAATAAATTTGCACCACGTTCTTCAGGCCTTGGTGAGCAAGAGACAATACAAAACAGAAATGTAATACTGCAAATAATTTTAAAACCTCTCATGCATTGAAAATTATGTAAATTATATTAATATTATACTCTAAAGATACATTTTAGAACTATTTAAAACCTAACAAATCAAAAACACTATTAATGAAAGTAAATATTATGTTCATAACAGTTTGTTCTTGTATGTTTTATGGATGTATTAATTATGGACAATTGAAAGTAATTACAGACATTCCCTCTAGTTTAAAAGAAAACTCTGGCATTCAATCGTATGCTGAAAATTCCATATGGCTTATTGAGGATAATGGTAATAAAGATGAAATCTATAAGGTTAATTTCAAAGGAAAAATTAGTAAAAAGTTTAAGGTTAAAAATGCTAAAAATAGCGACTGGGAAGATTTAGCAAAAGACCATAATGGTAATTTATATATTGGTGATTTTGGAAATAATGGAAATGGTAGAAAGAATTTAGCGATTTACAAAGTGCCTAATCCAGAGTTAGAAAAAGGTGATAAAATAGAAGCCGAAAAAATTAGTTTTAGCTATCCTGAACAGAAAAAGTTTCCTCCTAAAAAACAAAACCATTATTATGATGCTGAAGCTTTTTTTCACTGGAATGGTTTTCTCTATATTATTACTAAAAATAGAACCAGACCTTATAATGGAAAAGCTTTAATCTATAAAGTGCCCGATACAAAAGGGAAATACAAAGCAACTCTAGTTGGCGAATTTATTATATGCAAAGACCAAAATACTTGTTCTGTAACTGGTGCAGACATATCTTCAGACGGCAAAACAATAGCATTATTAACCTATGGCTATCTTATTTTAATTACTGATTTTAGTTTTGATGATTTTTCTAAAGGAAAACAGCAACAAATAGATTTAGAAGTACGAACACAACTAGAAGCTGTATGCTTTAAGAATGATTCTACCTTATTAATATCTGATGAAAAATCGCACCTCCAAGGGGGTAATTTGTATCAGTTTGATTTAAATTAAAATTCGAATCCTAAGCCAAAGGTAAAACGCGCTCCATCTGAACTATTAAATAAGCCAAAATTAGCTGATAGTATATTTGACCCGTTTATAAAAAATCCGCCTCCATAAGAGGTGTGCCATACATTAGAATCTACATTTGGCAACCAAACTTTACCGTAATCAAACCCACCAAATATACCAGGTATAATAGGTATTAGTCCTGTTTGTTTTTTACGAAAACTAAGCCTTAGGTCTGTATTTTGAAAATAAGCAGTTTTACCATTAAAACGTTGAAAACGAAATCCCCGAAGTCCATTATTACCCCCAATAGTAGCACCCTGATAAAACTCAAAATCGTTGCCAATATTAAAATGTCCTTTAAATTTAGTGGCTAAAACTAATTGTCCGTTCGGCACCAATTTATAATCAAATGAGATACTTGGGATAATAAAACCAAAGGCTCTGCTAGCTTCACTTAAATTAGTTTTATACCCTCCATGAAGTGTAAATTCCATTCCTATAGTAGGGAAAGCTTCATTATCAAAATTAGCATAGCTATATGCTGCATCTACACCAAAAAAATCTTGTTGATTGTCGCTATTGGTATTTGCAAAAAAACCTTCTATAAAACGTCCTTGGGTTTCTTCTACATCATAATTTTCATAAGAAACACCTAAACGCACTTTAGAACCTAAATCCCCTCTCCATACTAAAGATGGAGCAAATTTTATAGTTCTTATCCTTACGCGATTAAAATCAAGACCTAGCGGTTCATCGTCATCATTATTCACTGTCTCATTACCAAAACCAAAAAAGTTTATTGCAAAATTTGGACTTGTATACTTAGCATTCAATTCTAAATTTACATTTTCAAAAGTATTTGCAAATTCCCCATTGTATTCAAAATCATATCCGCTTGAGGCAAAATAATACGCTGCGTTAAAAGTGTGTTGCTGTGTAAATGGGTTTTGTCTAAACCCATTAAACGTATAGGTGTTACTAAGACCTAAACGAACTCCATCATCTGGATTAAAACCAACCGCAGGTACTAACTGATTATTACTCGCTTTAATCTTTAAAAACTGATACGTATTTGTATCGTAATCTCTTACTTGATGTACCTTACCCCCATATGCTTCATCAAAAGTGTTCTTCTTGTCTTTAAAATCGTAAACATGCACTCTTTTTGCATTTTCATTAATTTTATAAACATCGTTATTATGCCCTCCTATTAGGCGGAGTTTTATTTTACCATTAGTTTTATTCACATCAAAAACATCATCATCATCTAAACCATATACCCAAACTTCTTTTGTGCTTTCAGGGTCATAAATTTTATCAAAAAATAGATTGCCCATTTTACCGTCTTTAATTCGAAAGGCTTTAACATTAAGGTTTCCATTAGGTAATGAGCTTATACTAAAATAATCGTCCTTATCTGTTCCAGTGACAACGCTATATTTATTAATCACTTTAAAATAAGCACGAGCCGTCTCAACTAAATTCGCTTTACGTGCTAAAAGTGTATTTTTAATTTTTACTACGGTTTCGTCTCTTACTTCTTCAGGAAATTTTTCAAAGGCTTTGTCTATCAAGTCTGTAGTAAGGTGTTGCTGAATATAACTAGCCTGTTCTTCCCAAGTTTTTATGTTAGTTTCTGACAACAATACCATATCAAGTGCAAATGTCATTGGTGAAGAATTAAAGCCTTTTACGCTACGTATTTCTTCATTAAAACCTTCAAAAAGCTTAAGAGAAGGTATTGCTCTAGTTGTAAAGCCCATAAAAGCACCATCACCTAATATTGAAAAAGCTTGATCCCTATCTCTTGGTATGGGCTTAAAAATTTTATTGCCAGAAGCGTCTTTACTTTGAGCCCATCTCCATTGGTCTACATGCCTATCCCAATCTCCAATCAGCATATCAAAAAGTCTGGCGCGTGCATATGCGGTAGCATCAACCTTATATTCTTCATCTTTTCTAAGCTTTCGCATGAGCTCATTTGTACTTTCTATCTTTTTTATATTTCCAAAACTTTGTAAATCATGACCATCAGAAACATGTTCTTCTATCATATAAAGCTCGTCTCCAAAGTCTTTATTAAAATCTTCTAAAGCAGCTTGTTTTGGCACATAATATAATTTAGGGTTTGTATGATACACCCCAACCGCATCGGACAGTCCTCCTATTACAAAAGGAGCATATGGGTGAGCTCCAGTATAAAAATCTCTAAGAAGAGCTTCTGTAGTAGTCTCCTTAAAATCACCTATTATATATTCTTCTTGAAAAGCTAAAGATTGCAAATATAATTCTGCGCTTTTCTTTAAAGCTCGCATTACAAATTGCCTACCATCTTTATGTATTAATCGTAATGATTTAGATTGATGCCCTCCTCCTTTTCTAACTGGTTTTAAACCTCCTAAAAGGGTATCTAGATTAACAGTGGGTGCTTTTACTTTAGTGGCATAGTACTTTCTATACCGTTCTCCCCATACCTTTTTAAAAAAACCTGTTTTATCTACATCCTCATCTGTATATACAGAAGCTTCTACAAATTCTGGAAAGTTAGATTCCCCTGAAAACTTTTGCTTTTTACGGTTTGGAGGCAATACTTCTGTACTATACAAAAGCTGTTCTTTATTCGCTTCTATTCCATGAAAATCTATTTTAGAAGAACCATCTTTATATACCTCTAAAATAGCGTAACCTGTTTTGCCTGTAACAAATTTACTTCCATTTAAAAGCCTTGCGGTACCCTTTTTAGCACCTGACCCGCTTACAATTTGTGGTATGTTTTTTTCTACAATGTATTGTAAGGTATGCTCATGCCCAGAAGCAAAAATTACCTTATTAGAATATTGCGCAAGTGTTACAAGACGATTTTTTAATTCGGTGTATCTTTTATTTTCTATATCTTCAACAGAAGCACCAGATGTTCTTCTTAGGACGTTTATAAATGTTCCTAAAAAAGGCAAAGGAATCTTACCATGGCTAGGGTAAAAATGTCTTTTAAATGAATACTGTCCTCCATGAGAGCCATAAGAAAACATAGGATGATGCATTGCTATAATAGTTGTTTTCTCGCTATTATCTCTAATAGCATCTTCTATAGCAAGAAAAAAACGTGCTCTATCCTTTATTTCGCATTTGTCATTAATGTCTGGATGTTTGTCCCAATTAGTTAAATACCATTCTGTATCAATTACAATAACAATAATATCATTACTTACTTCAATTTCTGCTATTGGGCATCCATTCTCTGGAAAAAAAGTTTCTTTATTATTTAGTGCTTCTTCAATATAATTCTCCTCTCTTTTAACTCCTTTTAAACCATCACTATACCAATCATGATTTCCTGGAATAAAAATTGGTTTTCCAGAAAAATTAGTGAGCGTATTTAACTGTGCATCTAAATGGCTTTTAGCTACATTGTATTCTTCATTTTCCTTATCAGGAAGTCCCGCTGGATAAATATTGTCTCCTAAAAATATAGCTGTGCTATTTTCTGAAGCACTATCTAACCTAGATTTAAAAGATTTTAATACAGGGTTCATGCCGCCAATTGGAGACAATCCTGCATCACCAATTAAATAAAAAGTATGCGCTATTTCTTTATTATTTTCAATTGCCTGTCCAGAAAATTCTTGGGCATATTTAGTTTTATATGTTGCACAACTTGCGACTAATAATACTGAAATATATAGGTAAAATCTTTTTATACTTAAGAGCTTCATCTCAAAAATTCGTATTTTGGTTCTTCAATTAATAATTATGCCTGAAATCGTTGAGAAAGCTAAACAATTTGTAACTGATATTTTAGAAAATCAGTTAAATCCTAATTTTCTATATCATAATTTAAAACACACGCAACGCGTAGTTAAAAGTACTAAAGAATTACTTAATTCTCACGATTTTTCTGATGATGAAAATGAACAAGTACTTGTAGCCGCTTGGTTTCATGACACTGGCTACACAAAAGGAGTTGCTGACCATGAAGAAAACAGCTGTAAAATTGCCAAAGCGTTTTTAGAAGCAGAAAATTATAATGCTGATAAAATTAAAAAAATTGGCGATTTAATCATGGCTACTAAGCGCTACCACGAGCCTAAAAATGTTTTCGAGGAAATTATTAGAGATGCAGATGCTTCACACTTTGCTCAAAAAAGCTATTGGCAAACAACAGATTTTTTAAAGGAAGAATTAAGCCTTTTAAATATTGCTAATTACAGTAACAAAGAATGGCGAGAGGAAAACATAAAAATGTTTAAAGATGAGCACCGTTTCTACACAGCGTATGCAAAAGAAAACTGGGAAAAAGAAAAAGAAAAAAACTTAAGACAATTACTTAAAGATAAAAAAATCGAAAAGGAAATCGCTAAAAAAGAAGCTATTAAAGCAAAATATAAGAGTGAGACTCCAGATAGAAGTGTGCAAACTTTATTTAGAGTAACATTAAAAAATCATTTAACTTTAAGCGATATTGCAGATACTAAGGCCAACATTCTATTATCTGTGAATGCTATTATTATTTCTGTTGCCTTATCTAACCTTATACCAAAATTAGACAACCCTTCTAACGCTTATCTCATTTACCCAACGGTGATTTTTATTATTTTTAGTGTAATATCTATGATACTAGCAGTAATAGCAACAAGACCTAATATAACTAGTGGAAAATTCTCAAAAGAAGATGTTACAGAGAAAAAAGTGAACTTGTTATTTTTTGGGAATTTTCATAAAATGAGCTTATCCGAATACGAATGGGCTATTCAAGAATTAGTAAAGGATAATAAATATATATACTCTTCCTTAACTAAAGATTTATATTTTCTAGGCCTTGTCTTAAGTAGAAAATATAAAATACTTCGTTTTACTTATGCTATTTTTATAATAGGTATTGTAGTTTCTGTACTAGCCTTTGGTATTGCTTTTAAATTTTTTGGACCAGATAGAATAGCTTAATTAGGGTTTAAATCCTTCATTAAATCTTCGTAAGTAAATGTTTTAGTAGATCTTTTATTCTTTTTGTACAAAATTTCTACGCGTATTGCTTTAAGACCTGTCACCCCTTGCAAGCCTTCTAGCTCTAGAATTTCGATATTATTAGTAAAATATCCTTTAGACTTTAAAAACTTTATATAGCGTAAATATTCCTTTTCATCTTTCTTTTGAGAGTAAACTATGGAAAGTTTACCTTGTTGTGTTAAACGCTCGTTTGTTCCTTTTACAAATGATTTATCAATACGCTTTTTAATAATTTCATACCTAGCGTTATAGGTGCCATCAACATCAAAATGTTTTTCATCCATACGAAAACGTATTGCTAATGGCGTACTATAGACTAACAATAAAGATGCAACATCTAACTGTAGTGGCAGCTTGGATTTAAGCGAATAATGCTTGTTCTCCATCTCTACCATTACTTGTAATTGCCATAATCTAAGATTATTAAGATAAAGAGGGTCAAAGTTTCTGTCATTTGCTATCTCATCGCCAATATACATATTGTGCTCTATCCCGTCTGTCTTATAACGCTCGAAATAGTGTGGAAACATTTCTTGAGCTTCTAACTGTTTTTTATCTAGCATTGCAGCTAGTTTTTTATTAATCTCCATCACACTTTCATCATAGTTACGACGATGGTCATAATACGACTCTGTATCATTATCTATATTACTTTCATAAGTCTCTATAAGCTTTTTTATAGCCTTATTTTCTCTTTTTAGATGATGAAAAATAGGATTAATTTCTCCTTGTATAAATTCAAAAATACTCTGTTCACTATTTGCATAAAGGGTATCTTTAATATCTCCTAAGTAATCGTTTAATCGAAATATTAATTCTTCGTAAATAGGTAATTTATATTTTTTATTAGCTGCATCTATAACAGTATAGATTTCAGATAATTGAATCATTAAATCTTTTTGTATAGCTGCATTACGCTCTTTTGAAGAGTCTTTAATATCAATTTGCCCAAACAAAGGATACACATCTTTAAAACATATTTCATTAAAAGTTGGTTGCTCATCGCTCAGCTCATCTTTCATGAAGTTTTTAGCCTCTTCTTGAAATTTCCAATAAACAGAAGGATGGACAGTAGTACACTCGTGCTGAATAATAGCATCCACCAAATTTTGCTCTTCTTGTATAGATCTATTAATAGCAGATACTATATGGGGCATAACATCTTCGAGTTTATTGGCATTAATACTGTTTAACTCGTTAACTTTTCTAGACATAATACCCAATACTCCTAAAAAAGTACCATCGCTATCCAATATGGGTGAGATAATAGCGCTTTTAATTCCTTGGTTAAAAAGGTTTTGGTATGGTTGTCCTGAAGTTTCTTTATAGGACTTTTCAACATTAGATATAGAAAGGCGTTTTCCTTGCTTCATCAAAATATTAAATGCAGAACTGCATAACATATCCTCACAAGCTATTTCATCTTTACCATCTAAAATAAAGCTTTCCATGCCATTGCCACTTATCTTAACAAACTTATTGGCATTATAATCAAACTTAGTAAAACCTACCTTTATGTCTTTAAGATTAAAAAGCGAACGAAATGTATCTTGAAAACTTAGCATAAAGTTTTCATTACCCTGTCGTGCAGATCCTATGAGTGAAGACTTTATATCAGAAATAGACTGTTCTGCAGTGACATCAAATATATTACAGATTACAAAGCCTTTAGAGATAAAGCTATTGGGTGGTATTTTTTCTTTCCAAAGTGCTAGATTATCAAAATCATCTAGTAATTGATTAAAATCTTCAGCATTTAAATCTTTAGCCTTACTAGTGGGTACAAATTCAAGAAAATCAGCATTATACATGATTCTATAATGCCGCATTAGCCCTTTATCATCTGGGATGTCATAATACAAAGGTCTCTTAAAATCTACATTAAATTTATAATGAAAGTTTAATATTGTTGTGCATTGCAAGATATAGTTAAGATTTTTTGGTAGGTTTCTTATTTGCAATTCAAAACCTTTACCTGCATCATTTAAAATCTTTTTAAACCTATCTGATAAATTAAATGTTAAATTAGAAAAAGGTATAGAAGCCGCCTTTATCTCATTTTTTGCAAGTATTGGCGAAAAAGTATCTGCTAGAATAGTACCTATTACATCTTTTCTCTTTTCAAGAATAGAGAGGTCTTCAAAACCTTCTCGCAACCCAGGATAAGGTGCTTGAGCATCTAAAATATGCTTAGCCCTAGCAGCAAGGGATTTGTCTTTACTTTTTAATTGCGCATCATAATGTAGCAGCAACTTATTAAAACTTACCTGCTGTATCATCGGCGATTCAATATCTTCCATCTGTTTCATAGGTACACATTTAATCGTAAAAAGATAAGCAAAATTACAAAAAGAAGAAATAGCTTGCTATTGTTAAGCCTTTCTTTATGGTTTGATATAGTTTTTTAAGATATTTAAAGAAATTTAAGTGATGTCTTCTAATTCAAGATTAAATAATGCTTTTAAACAAGCAAAACATATTTCTTTTGACAACAATTCTAAGTTTATATTCTTTAGTGATTGCCATAGGGGAGATAATAGTTTTGCTGACGATTTTGCCAATAACAGGAATATATACTTTCACGCACTAAATCATTATTATTTAAATGATTTTCAATACTGCGAATTAGGTGATGGTGATGAGTTATGGGAAAACTTGAGTTTTGAACCCCTCTTTGAAGCTCATAAAAATGTTTACAAACTAATACGAAAATTTCATCTTGAAAACCGTTTACATATGGTATGGGGTAATCATGATATGGTTTATCGCAATCAAAGTTATATTGATAAATTTTTATCTAGTTATTTTGAGCCTATAGATGGTGAAGACAAACAACTTTTTGATGGCTTAACTTATAACGAGGCTTTAGTATTAACCCACAAAGAAACAGGGCAAGAAATATTTTGTGCGCACGGACATCAAGCAGATTGGTGGAACTATAGGTGCTGGCGTATTGGGCGATTTTTAGTTCGTATTCTATGGAAACCATTGCAAATAGTAGGTATTGCAGATCCTACAAGCCCTGCTAAAAATTATAAAGAGCTTATACGAATTGAGCGACGAATAAAACGTTGGATTGTAAAAAACAACTTTAAAATAACTATAGTAGGGCATACCCATAGGCCGCGTTTTCCAGAACCTGGTCAAATTCCGTTTTTTAATGATGGTAGTTGTGTTCATCCTAGAAGCATAACAGGTATCGAAATTGAAAATGGTGAAATAGTTTTAATTAAATGGCAAATTGCTACCAAGCCAGATGGCACATTACAGATTGTACGTTTGGTGCTAGAAGGGCCAGAAAAACTAGCGGATTACATCAATAATTAAACTTTCAACGAAAAAACAAGTATTTAACACGCTTTTATTACAATTATGGCAGGGTATTTGGTAATTTTAATTAAATTATAGCGACAAAATACTAGATGAGACGTATTATTTACATTCTACTTTTTATATTTTCTAGCAATCTTTTAATTGCTCAAGGTGATGTTTCTACTACTAAGCCTCTAAAAGTTGACGCTGAAAATAATTTAGACGTTAAACCTAGTAATCAAGGGACTTCGTTACGTATACCTTCAACAATTGATCAAAACTTGTTTTCTAAAAATAACAAACCAACAGTTAGAATGTTGCCCACAAGAGAACTGGTTCGTGCTGGTCATGATTTAGTTATTGACCCTAAAGTGGGTAATCGTGAAAAAAGAGGGTCAAAAGAACATTTTGGAGATCAAAATCTCGGCGAAGTTAAAACAGGTTCTAATTTTGTAGGAGTTGTTGTTAGAGACCATGAGTATGTTGATGGAGACCGGGTAAAAATATTTTTAAATGGTCATGTAATAGAGCCAAATGTTTTACTTTCAGGTGGATATAAAGGTATAAATGTTGATTTATCAGATGGATTTAACCGAATTGAATTTCAAGCTTTAAATCAAGGGTCGTCTGGTCCAAACACTGCTCAAGTTATTATAACGGATGAGGCAGGAAAAGTAATTCACAACAACCGTTGGAATTTATCTACAGGTTCTAAAGCTAGCTTAGTTGTAGTTAAAGAATAAATTACTCGCCTGGTTTATATTTTTTTATGGCCTTTTTTAAGACATCTTCTTTATAATAAGGTACTTCTTTCCATTCAATGGCTTCATACTTTTTAATTTGATCACCAAAATGAGGTGATTCTGGGTCGCCACTTTGCCCTCCTGCTAAGATAGTTTTTGCTTTTACTTTATCTCCAAATTCAACAGCAGCCACAAAACTATTACCTCTTGTACCGTAAATTTTCTTTGCTTTTTCTGAAGTGTACCGCGCTCCATATGCCGCCAAAGCACCCCAACGACCACTAGCAAAACCAATAGCAATACTTGGCTTACTATCATCAAACTCTTGTTGAATAGCTCCATTTAAACGTTGATAGCGGTTTACTTCTCCCCATGGCATCTGCCAAGTACCAAAGTCTTGACTTAACTGGAAAAGTGCAAATCTGAACATTTGAAGTTTTTCAAAATCAGAAGAATCCGTTCCCCAAAATTTCATTAATTCCATAGAACTTAATCCAGGTATCCTTTTTCCTTTCTCAAAATAAGTATTACCATAATAATGTGCTAGAGTCATTGCTTTGGATTCTTTAGATGTCTTATAATCCCATTTTTGTAATGTTTCAATAGCCCCTTTCATTTCTTTATTAGGATTCGCATCATAAGCTTTTAGCAAACCTGGAATCATAGCTTTAAAGGCTGGCAAGTACGGATCATGAGCCAATTTAATTAGACTGTCTAAAGTATAACCTTTACTATCTTCTAATAATGCTATAGCATGTACTCCCCTAAAATTCTCTTGGTCACGAGACATGTAATAGGGATAATCTTCTTTTTTTGGACTATACTCCGCCGCCGATGTAAAAGGAGTAGAGTTACAATTTTGCAACCAGCCATTTTTAGGATTTAAGACTAATATATTTTCATCTACAGTATGTAAGCCTTGCCAGTCGGTTTTAGGATTAAAACCATCGACAGGTTTAGAATAATCGAAACTCACATCACGTTTAGGTACAAAATTGCCATGGAAATAAGCAATATTACCTTCGGCATCTGCGTAAACAGTATTATTACTTGAGTTCGTGCGTATATCCATCATTTCACGAAATCCTTTATATCCTTCTTGTTTTGTTCTTATAAAAGATTGTTCTAAAGCTTTTACGGGTTCCCACATCATAGCTGAAGCGGTCCACATACCATCTGCTATATGCGTAATAGGCCCATGATGCGTTCTGTAAGATGGGTAGGTCTTTGTTTTAAAACTAGCACCCTCTTTATATTTTAAGCTTATTTGAGATACTTTTACTGCACGCAATTCTTCTCCGTATTGATACATAATATTACCATCTAGCGAGGTTATATTTTCTTTAAATTCATCAAGCACATCGGTATAGGTAGAAGTGTGCATCCATCCCGTTTTTTCATTAAATCCTTGGTACACAAAAAACTGTCCCCAAGTAACCGCTCCATATGCATTTAATCCTTCTTCAGAAACAACGTGCACTTCACCCCTAAAATAAAATGATGTATGCGGATTAATCAGTAACATAGCATTACCAGATTGTGTTAAATCTCCAGATATAGCTATTCCGTTAGACCCTTGAGGCTCTGCCATTTCTTCTTTCTTTTTAATCGAAATTAATTCCGCCTTAGGAACTTCCATATCGCTTTCATAAAAAGCCTTTATTTTACGGGTATTAATCCTTTCAATATCACCCCCTATAGAACCTTCACTAAAATACATGGGCATCCAAGGTTCAAAACGATTAAGTAATTTTGGTTTTACCTCTGGATGAGTGTATAAATAATAATTTATTCCATCAGCAAAAGCATCACATAATTTTTTTAACCAATCTGGACTTTTTGCATAATTCGCTTTGGCTTCTTCTTCTGTCATAAAAAGTTTAGCTCGTAAATCACTGTACAAAGCTTCTTCACCTTCAACCTCTGCCAATCTCCCTGTAGCCCAAATATAATTTTGTTCTACGCGATTAAAATCATCCTCGCATTGTGCATATAACAACCCAAAAACAGCATCGGCATCTGTTTTACCGTAAATATGAGGTACTCCATAATCATCTCTAAAAATCTCAATTTGTTCTGCCTGAGCCTTCCAATGGTCAATTTCGGTTTTAAGTTGTGTTTCCGTTTTACAAGAAATAATACATAAGGCTAAAGTGAAGAAAAGAATATGACGCATAATAGAATGTTTTACACAATGAAAATACAAGAATTATAGGCTATTTACTAATGAATTACCAACTACCACTAGCACCTCCACCACCTGAACTTCCACCTCCGCCAGAAAAACTACTAGAGCTTCTACTAGAAGAACCTGAACCAAATGAATGTGAACCAGATGAAGAAAATGTCTTTCGAATATACCTTTTATCATTATTTATCCAAGAGATTTTTAAGTCTTCTTTTCCCTTAAAGCGTATTTTAAGTAGTGCAATTAAAATTGCAATTCCAAAAAAGGGAACTAAAAGCCATAATAAATTCTTAGGTCTGTCTAATAAATAAGAATATTTTTCAAGATTAATTCCAAGAGTTATAGATGCCGTAATAATAGGCATTAGAATAAAGACTAATCCAAATCCAACAGGTAAAGATGCAAAAGGAATCATAAAAAAACCTCTAATAAGTCCTAACTTTCCTATTAACATACCCCTGAAAATCTCTATTAAATTACTGTATGTTTTGTAAAATAAAAAACCTCCTACTCCTAAAAAAAGGGAGAGAAATCCAATCATAAATATGATTCCTATATTTTTATTTCTTCTTTCATTTATTGCTATTTCGGTTTTTAATTCTTCTAAAGCCTCTGGGTGTTCTAAATATCGGATTAGCTCATCAGTTGCTGTATTTATTCCCTCATAATACTTTTCTTCCTTAAAATTGGGAATCATAGTATTACGAATAATTCTAGAAGCGATAGCATCAGTAATAAAATGTTCCAGGCCATAACCTACTTCAATCCTAACTTTTCTATCATTAAATGAAAAAAGTATTAGAATACCATTGTCTTTTCCTTCCTGTCCAAGGCCATTCTGGTTAAAAACTCTATTGGCATAAGTTTCTATAGGTTCACCACCCAAGTCTCTAATAGTTAAAATTACTAATTGATTAGTAGTCTCCCTTTCAAAATTAGTGAGCTTAAGTTTAAGCCCGTCCAACTGATTTGCGGTAAATATTCTAGCACTATCTGTAACTATTTGATTGAGCGAATTGTGTTTTTCTTGTGATATTACAGGGCTAGTAAGGACTAAAAAAAGTACTAGGAATGTGTTTTTAATAGCTTGCATTTAAAATATACCATCTTCTATTGATAGTAATGATAAAGATAAAAGATTTAGCTATTACAAATTAAAGTTTAGTTTTTTGGTGCATGAAAAAGCTTAGTTAAGCAAAAAGTTTTTCCGTACCTCAGAAGTATTCACAGTAACCGTATGCTCTTTTCCTCCTCTTAAAAATTTAACCTCTACATTGTTCTTGTCTAAAAGTGCATTTCCTAAGCCCTCTATACAATCTAAATGACATGTTTCCTGTGTGTCTATCTTTAAAATAATATCTCCACCCAACAAAATAGGTCTTCCATTAACATTAGCAGCTATGTAACCTCCTTGTAAACCTGCCTTATCTGCCGGACTAGCTTTAGCTACTTTCTGTACTAATAAACCTCCTGTAAGGTTTAGGTTGAACAACCTTGCCAAATCTTCTGACTTCAGAAAAACACTTTCTACACCTATCCATGGTCTATCTTCAAATGCCAATAAGGATTTAACTGTATTACTAGTTACAGCCATACCTATTCCCTGAAAACCTCCAGATACAGTTAGAATACTGGATGCAATGCCAACAACCTCTCCGTTAGAATTAAAAAGTGGACCACCACTATTACCAGAATTTATAGCTGCATCGGTTTGTATAAATTCGATATTCACTGTGCCGTCGTATAAAGCATTAAAATTTCTGAAAGCAGAAACAATTCCTGAAGAAAAGGAATTTTCCATACCATAAGGACTACCAATGGCATATACATTTTGTCCAACCGCCATATTATTCGAATCTCCTAATGTAGCATGAGCTAAATTCCCATCAGGAATATCCAATTTTAACAAGGCAATATCCGCCGATTTCTCACTAAACAGAACTGTAGCATCCCGTAATTTGCCATCCTGAGTTCTCACTTTTATCTTAGTGCTGCCGTCTACAACATGTGCCGCTGTAAGAATAAAACAATCATGGGATATTAATACCCCAGAGCCTATTCCATTATTCTCTTTCGGCCCTTTATCTGTATAAGCGTTAGATGTGGTATATATGGTAACTACAGATGAAATAACTTTTTCATACAATCTTGCCACTTTAGTTTCTTCCTCACTTAGGTTTGTTGGAAAAGTCTTTTTATTTACAGGAGCATGATTTATTTGAGCTACTGAGTATGAACTATATATTACAAGTAATAACCCAACTAGGACACTTTTTATCTTTACATTCATTTTCTTAAACTTTTTATTAAAACCTACTTATAGAAACTCAATGAATAGGTCGTTAATAAGATATAAACTAACTTTTTACTCTAATTAATTAAAATAGGTCTTTTAGAATGCATTATTTTAATCTACTGGATGACACCTAATTATTTTACCTTTACACTCTATTTCCAATAAAAAAATTAATCCCTAAATTCTGAATGGCAGATAAAAAAGTTAGCATACTCAAAGCATTTAAAACCATTATTTGGCCTAGAAGAAAATTAGTTTTTATTGGTTTGTTCTTAATTATAATTAATAAATCTGCTAGTTTTATAGCTCCTGTCTCTTTACGCTACTTTTTAGATGACATTATACCTAATGGAGATTATGGTTTATTAAAGAAAGTAGTACTTATAGTAACTCTTGCTTTTCTTGTACAGGCTGCTACCTCTTTTTTATTAACTAAAGTATTAAGTATACAAGCGCAGTATATGATTTCTGAGCTTCGTGCTCAAGTACAAAAACAGGTGCTCTCATTACCCATTCGTTTTTTTGACAATACAAAGTCTGGTGCTTTAGTTTCTAGAATTATGAGTGATGTAGAAGGAATCCGTAATCTTATTGGAACAGGTTTAGTACAATTAGTTGGTGGAACCATTACCGCAATAGTATCCCTTGTATTATTACTAAAGATTAGCCCAACAATGACGCTACTAACCTTTGCGCCTCTAATTCTATTTGCCATAATAGCTTTAAAAGCTTTTAAAATTATACGTCCTGTATTTAGAGAACGTGGTAAAATAAATGCAGAAGTAAAAGGTAGACTCACCGAAACATTAGGAGGAATACGAGTCATTAAAGGTTTTAATGCTGAAGAGCAAGAAGCTAAAGTTTTTGAAAGTGGAGTAGAGCGTTTATTTAAAAACGTAAAAAAGAGCTTAACAGCTACGGCTATAATGACAAGTTCTTCAACCTTCCTTTTAGGTCTGGCAACTACTGTTATTATGATGGGTTATGGAGGGCATCTTTTAATTTTAGGAGATATCTCTGAAGGACAATATTTTGAATTTACATTTTTACTTGCTCTTATGGTGGCACCCATTGTACAAATGAGTAATATAGGAAGTCAGTTAACCGAAGCCTTAGCAGGATTAGATAGAACCGAAGAGTTAATGAATGAAACTGCTGAAAGCGACGAAAAAGAGCGTACCATTCAACTTTCTAATATACATGGCGATGTTTCCTTTAAGGATGTATCTTTTGCTTATGAAGAAGATAAAGACGTTTTACACAATATTAGCTTTACAGCTAAAGCTGGGGATGTCATTGCACTTGTAGGAAGTTCTGGTTCTGGAAAATCTACAATCGCTGGCTTAGCTGCCAGTTTTTTAAATCCTGATACTGGTAAAATTAGTATAGACGAGCA
Organism: uncultured Flavobacteriaceae bacterium; assembly: GCA_964562775.1. GTDB lineage: Bacteria > Bacteroidota > Bacteroidia > Flavobacteriales > Flavobacteriaceae > Croceitalea. The sequence goes on from CAZLUS010000038.1 coordinate 18,481, forward strand.
AGACATGTCTAAAATTAATTTAACCAGTTTTAGACAGTTTTTAGGTGTTGTGTTACAAGACGATTTTCTTTTTGAAGGTACTATTAGAGATAATATCTTATTTCCCAGACCTAATGCTTCAGAAAATGAATTGGAAGCTGCAGTTAAAGCAGCTTATGTAGATGAATTTACAGACCGTTTTGAAGATGGTTTAGATACGCTAATAGGAGAGCGTGGCGTAAAGCTATCTGGCGGTCAACGCCAACGTATTGCTATTGCTCGTGCTGTTTTAGCAAACCCAAAAATTTTAATCTTAGATGAAGCCACCTCTAATTTAGATACGGAGAGTGAAGCTTTAATTCAAAAAAGTTTAGCAGCGCTTACCAAAGGGAGAACAACATTTGTTATTGCTCATAGGCTAAGTACTATTAGAAAAGCAAATCAGATTTTAGTGATTGAAAATGGAAGGATTGCCGAGCAAGGCACGCATGACGAATTAATT
>CAZLUS010000039.1:0-2841 GCA_964562775.1 uncultured Flavobacteriaceae bacterium
GGGTTCTACTTTAAGTATAGGGTATTTAGAATAAATAGCTTGTATTACCCTACGTTTATTTTCTCCATAAATAAAGTCTACAAATTTATATTCGTATTGATTAAGTTTATCACTGATTTTCATAGCATGATGGTATTCTTGAAAACAAAGAATATCAGCATTTTCTATAGTAAGAAAATCAACTATCAAACTATCAACATTTTCTACTTTAAGTCCCCCATTAATATTAAAATTTCTTGTATTAAAAGACATTAAAGTAAAATCATCTTCCTTAGAAAGCTTTTCAGTAGTACTAAATTTAAAAATGGGTGAAAAAATAAAATACCCAATTAGTAGTAATATCGTCGAAATCCAAAAAAACTTCTTTCTTTCCAAAAGCCAAAAAAGTGCAGTTAAAATATTTAAACTAATAACAAAAGGCACTGACAATGATAGAATTGCAAAAAAAGTATACTTTTCTGCAGGGAATTTTGATATAAAAAAAGAAAGCACTAATAATAGTGCAGCAATAGAATTGATGCCTAAAACGATTTTATTAAAAAAGGAAAGCTTTTTCAAAATATTAATCTTCTTTACCAGCTTTAAACAAAAAATCCTTTTCGGTTTTCGATAAACTTTCGTAACCAGATTTACTTATTTTATCTAGTATATCATCTATCTTACGTTGATTCGTCTTTTTTTCATAATCCGCTTTTTCTGATTCTTTGTTTTTATACACAGTTTTTAAAGGTGCTTTTTTTTCTTTTTTCTTGTATAGATTTCCAATACCATCGATTAACTTACTAAACCCAGAACCAATATCATTTCCTTCTAGCAATTGTCTAGCATAAAAATATCCCAAAACAGCTCCTCCTAAATGTGCTATTCTACCACCTATATTGTCTCCAGATGCTATTTGTAGCAAATCTACCAATACAAAAAAAGCACCCACATACCATAGTTTAGCATTAAAGAATATAATGCGTACTTCTTTATTAGGCATGTAAGAACAAATAAATATTAAAACGGCAGTAACACCAGCGGAGGCGCCAACAAGTGCAGCTTTTGTACTTGTTAAGGTTGGAAAGATATTATAACTCAACATAAAAAGTAATCCGCCCAAGATAACCCCAAGAAAATATACGTTTATAAAACGTTTAACATTAAACAGGTTTAAAAATATTCTACCCGTAAAGTAGAGCATAAGCATATTCCAAAAAAGATGTCCAATACCTGCGTGAAAAAAAGAATAGGTTACTAAGGACCAAGGTTGTTTTAAAAAGGCAAAAAAGTCTTCAGGCAGCTCAAACCACTTTACTAATCCTTCATTAGCAAAACCAAGTAATGCAACAGATAAACCATTCACTAAAAACACGAGTACGTTTACAGCGATAAGTTTTTCAGCAACATTAAGTCTTGAAAACTGATATTTTAGTCCCCCATTCACCATACTAGTTCCACCTGTTTTTATTGAACTGATTTTTTTTCCAGTACCACATCATTATAAAGCCAATTAACGCACCACCAATATGAGCAAAATGGGCAATACCTGTATTTACATTGCTAAAACCAAAGAATAAATCTCCTAGTATAATTAAGGGTACAAAGTATTTTGCTTTTATAGGAATAGGTAAAAAAATCATCATTAGCTCTGCATTAGGAAACATAAATGCAAAAGCTACTAAAACTCCATAAACAGCTCCAGATGCACCTACTGCAGGGGTGCTAAAAGCAGAAATCATACTATCAACTGAACTTTTTGAAGTAATATTATACCATTCGGGACTATACTGTCCATTAGAAATAACTTCTAAAATCTGATTTTTAGAAACTCCAGCTTCAACAAGAGCATTTAATCCATCATTATAGAAATAGTAATTTGCAGCTATATGCAGTAAAGCAGCCCCAAGTCCCGCAGAAAAATAAAAGAATAAAAACTTATTCTTTCCCCATGCGCTTTCTAGTGGTGAGCCAAAAGCCCAAAGTCCATACATATTAAATAAAATATGCATTAAACCACCATGCATAAACATATGGCTTATTATTTGCCATAGTTCAAAATTCTCATTCTCCGGAAACCATAACGAAAACCATTCATATAATAGGTCCCCATAAAAGTTTGTGGCTATAAAGAAAATTACATTTATAATGATAAGGTGCTTAATAGCCTCTGTTAATCTTCCCATCTAATTGAACTTTTTTTCTATCTCATTACTAGAAAGCGTAATGAATGTTGTTTTTTGAAATGGACTTAAATTAGGCTCCTTACAAGCAAACAAATCGTTTACAAGTGCTATTTGAGAGTCATGCTCTAATGCTTGCCCTGTTTTAATTGCCAAACTTTTACTTAGTGTTTTTGCCATTAATTCTGCTTGCGAAAAACCTTCTGCTTCATATCCTTCAGAAAAATCTCTTATTAATTCTTCTAATATCGTGCCAATATCGTTTTCTGGCATTATAGTTGGCACAGCGATTACTTTCACCTGTTCTTCTCCTATTTCTAGTATAAAACCTAAATTAGACAAACTCTCTTGCATGGTCAGTAATTGCCTTGTTTCTTTTTTAGAAAAATCCAATGCTATAGCAAAAAGCAACTGTTGACTAACAGCTTCTTTTACTGTAATGTCTTGTAAAAATTTTTCGTACAATACACGTTGGTGTGCCCTACCCTGGTCTATTACAACCATCCCAGATTTAATGGTAGCAACTACATACTTTCGTTTTAACTGAAAAGTAATTTGTTGTTGATGACTCTCATCATTACTCTCAAAAATTTCAGGAGTATTTTCAGAAGATTCAAATTCAACACTACTAAAATCATTAGAATTTATACCTTCATAGAGGTTCTCCCAACCGGTAACA
>CAZLUS010000039.1:2941-18479 GCA_964562775.1 uncultured Flavobacteriaceae bacterium
CAAACCTTCAAAAGCCGCAATGATAGCATGATGTAAATAAGGGCTTTTAATAAATCTTCCATTAGCAAAAAAGAACTGTTCTCCCCTACTTTTTTTAGCAAATTCTGGTTTGCAAATAAAACCCGTTATTTTAATAATATCTGTATCCTCATCTACAGGCACCAAACGTTCGTTTATTCGTGAACCAAATACATGAACTATACGTTGCCTAAAACTCTCTGATGGTAAATTAAACAACTCAGAGCCATTGTTGTAATATTTAAAAGCTATGGATGGGTGCACTAAAGCGACTCTTTGAAACTCGTCTGTAATATGTCTTAACTCTACTTGGTTCGACTTTAAAAAATTACGCCTTGCAGGAATATTAAAAAAAAGGTTTTTTACAGCTATTGAAGTTCCTTTAGGGGTAACAGCTATCTCTTGAGAAACAATTTTGCTCCCTTCAATTTTAATTTGCGTTCCTACCTCTACATTTCCTGTTCGGGTTTGTAAATCTACATGCGCTATAGCTGCAATAGAAGCCAAGGCTTCTCCTCTAAACCCTTTTGTGCTTAGGTTAAATAGGTCTTCCGCAGAAGAAATTTTTGATGTGGCATGACGCTCAAAAGAAAGGCGGGCATCAGTTTCACTCATGCCAACACCATCATCAACAACTTGTATTAAAGCCTTACCACCATCTTTTATAATAAGTTTTATGGATGTAGCACCTGCATCAATAGCATTCTCTAACAACTCCTTAACTACAGAAGCTGGGCGTTGAACCACTTCGCCTGCGGCAATTTGATTTGCCACATGGTCTGGCAAAAGTTTTATAACATCTACCATTAGGAACTGTAAAATATGGATAAATCAAAATCAATGATAAAAAGAAAGAGCAGTATTAATATAGCGACAATAACTAAAAACCTAATCTTTAAATTTTTGTCTCCTTCATTTTTAAGGTCTTCAACTGCCGATGAAATTTTATTCTTTAAACCTCTAGTTGTGGTAGCTGTATTTCTATATTTATCAAGTTTAGGTTCTATTTTATACGGGTTACCTTCACCTTTATAATATCGTGGTGTATAATTAAAATCTTTATTTCCCCTAAGCTTCAAAAAATTGCGCATACTAATAAGGTGTGGTCTCTAACCAAAGGTACTTAAAATCAAAAAAAAGTAGGGCTAGCTACTCACAAAAATTGTTAACAGAAAATTGATTGAAAAAAGAGTAGCTTATTTACCTAATACTGCCATTTGTATAGCAACTATTGCAGCTTCTATTCCTTTATTACCATGCTTACCACCGCTACGGTCTATGGATTGCTGCAAGGTATCGTCTGTTAGCACACAGAATATTACAGGAACATCAAACTTTACATTAAGGTCTTTTATGCCTTGCGCTGTAGCACCGCAAACATAATCAAAATGACTAGTCTCACCCCTAATGACACTACCAATAGCTATTACAGCGTCTACTTTTTGGGTTTCTAGCATTTTTTTACTTCCAAAAACCAGCTCAAAACTCCCAGGGACATTCCAACGGACAATGTTTTTTTCTTGTGCACCACAATCTAGCAAAGCTGCGTATGCACCTTTAAAAAGCTGTTCTGTAATATTATCATTCCATGCAGAAACAACAATCCCAAACCGAAGTTGCTTCGCGTTTGGGATTTCGTCTTTATTGTAAACCGATAAGTTTGTTAGTCCTGTAGCCATTTGCTACTTTTTTGCTAGTCCTATTAAAGCATCAATATTAGAGGCTTCTGTAGCACTAGAGAATTCTTCTTTAATACGTGTAAAAAATTCTAAAGCCTTGTCGTTATAACCTAAGTCCATAGCTATCACCCCTGCTTTATGTAAAAAACGTGGTGTTGTATACCCATTAGTATCATGCGCTACAGCTTTTGTATAATAATCTAAAGCTTCTTCTGGTTGTTGCAATTGAGAAAAGGCATCGCCAATTCCCCCTTTAGCTAAGGCTCCAAGTATAGCATCATCCGAAGAAAAATTTTCTAAATAAGATATTGCTTCTTGGTAGTTTTGTTGACTTAAGTATGCCATCCCCGCAGAGTATGTAGCTAAATTAGCTGCTTTGGTACCACTATACTCATCTATAATATCTAAAAAACCATATTTACCTTCAGCACCATTAAGCGCTAAATTAAGTAAGGAGTCTTTTGCCGTTTCACTAGCTATAGCTTGTTCAAAGTACTGTTGTGGGTAAAACAACTCGTTTGATGCGCTAGTTTCTTTTGGTTCTTGTATAAATTGTTTGTAACCTAAATAACCCAAAACCCCTAAAGCTATAAGGCCTATTAGTCCTAAGATATAGTTTTGGTTACTGGAAACCCAAGCTTCTGTTTTTGATGCATTTTCATCAAGAGTACTAAAGACCTCAGCGGTTGTACTGTTCTGTTCATCCAATACTCCTTCTTCTGCTTTATTTTTTGGCTTAAAGCCTCTCTTTTTATATGTGGCCATTCTTCATTTAGTTAATCGCGCAAAAATAAAGTTTTTATCCAAAACTGAAAGGCAAATTATTCGTTATTTTTGATAGCTACAGTCATTTAAAGATTGTAAGATTTTAAAATCACTATGTTTTTAAAAAACTTATCCTTAGTAAATTACAAAAATTTTGACTCTAAAAGCTTAGATTTTGACCCTACTATCAACTGTTTAGTGGGCAAAAACGGCATTGGAAAAACCAATATTTTAGACGCCATCTACCATCTTTGCTTTGGTAAAAGCTATTTTAACCCAGTGGCTACTCAAAATATAAAACACGGTTCAGACTTTTTTATGATTAATGGTCAATTTGAAAAAAATGACCGTCAAGAAAAAATTGTATGTAGTTATAAAAAGGGAATGAAAAAAGTGATAAAACGTAATGACAAAGCATACGATAAATTTTCTGAGCATATTGGTTTTTTACCGCTTGTAATTATTTCACCTGCAGATAGAGATCTAATAGTTGAAGGCAGTGATACTAGAAGAAAATTTATTGATGGTGTAATTTCTCAATCGGATAAAGAATATCTTCAAAGCCTAATAAAATATAACAAAATACTTGCTCAGCGTAACTCGTTACTTAAGTATTTTGCAATAAACAGAACCTTTGATGATAAGGCTTTGACCGTTTATAACGAGCAATTAAGCACTTTTGGAACTCTTATTTTTAAAAAACGCGAACAATTTCTAGAGAATTTTATTCCTATTTTTCAAGAGCAGTATGCCACTATTTCTAAGAAGGAAGAGGGGGTTCTATTAGCATATCAAAGTAAACTCTCCGAAAATAATTTAGAAATATTATTGAAAAATGCATTAGAAAAAGATAGAGCATTACAATATACAAGCGTAGGAGTCCATAAAGACGACTTAGATTTTACCATTAATGGCTATCCTATTAAAAAGTTTGGTAGTCAAGGGCAGCAAAAATCTTTTTTAATAGCACTAAAACTAGCGCAATTTCATTTTATAAAGGAACAAGCCAAAACAACACCTATACTTTTATTAGATGATATTTTTGATAAGTTAGATGAAAACAGAGTTGCCCAAATTGTTTCTTTGGTAGATAATGATGAATTTGGACAATTATTTATAAGTGACACGCATGCCGATAGAACAGAAAAAGTTGTTTCAAATATCAACCAAAGCTATAAAATATTTAACTTGTAATATGAAGCATATTCTTGTTGTACTAATCGTTTTTAGTTTTATTAGATGCTCTAACAAAGTATCTAAAGAACAACTTGAGCAACTTAATGGCTATTGGGAAATTACAGAGGTTAATTTTACAAACGGTCAAAAGAAACAATATATAGTAAACCAGAGTATTGATTATATTGAATTACAGGGGATGAAGGGTTTTAAAAAGAAAGTAAGTCCTAAACTTGATGGCTCTTATGATACTTCTAACGATGCAGAAAATTTTACCATTGTAGAAAAAGATGGAGGCTTTCTGTTTTCATATAAAAATAAGCTAGCACAATGGGAAGAGAAAATAACAGCAATAGAAGCAAATGGCTTTTCAATTTCTAATGAAGCTAATATTAGCTATACCTATAAAAGATATGAACCCATAAAGATTGAATAATGGCAAAAAGACATAATTCGCATTTAAATATGGGCGAAGCCTTAAATGAGTTTATTCAAAAAAACAAACTCCAAAAAGGCATTGATAAGGTAGACGCTAGAGAAGCATGGGCAAGCTTAATGGGAAATGGTGTAAATAATTACACTACTAATGTTGAATTAAAAAACGACACTTTGTTTGTGTCCTTATCATCTGCAGTACTTAGACAAGAGCTAAGCATGGGTACTTCTAAAATTATTGCAATGCTTAATGAAGAACTTGGCAAAGACCTAATTAAAAAAATTATTTTACGATAAAAAAAGCCATTTCTTTTAGAAATGGCTTTTAATATTTTATAATACTGTATTGTGCTTAGTACACTTCGCTACCCGCAAAGTGAAAAGCACCCTCAATACCTGCATTTTCATCACTATCTGAACCATGTACAGCATTCTCACCTATACTTGTGGCATATAACTTTCTGATAGTACCTTCTGCTGCTTCTGCTGGGTTTGTAGCACCAATTAAAGCTCTAAAATCTTCAACAGCATTATCTTTTTCTAATATAGCAGCAACTATTGGCCCTCTAGACATAAATTCTACTAATTCGCCAAAAAACGGTCTTTCATTATGTATCGCATAAAAAGCCTTAGCCTCTCGTAAACCAAGCTGCGTATATTTCATTGCTACAATTTTAAAACCTGCAGCAGTAATTTTTTCTAATATTGCACCAATATGACCATTTTCAACAGCATCTGGCTTTATCATTGTAAAAGTTCTATTTCCTGTCATTCTTTTAAAAATTTTGTGCAAAATTACGCCTTTTCAGTTTCTACGCAAGGTTTAATAGCTTTGTTTTAACTCTTGTAAAACAACTCCGTTATTCCCCATAATACGCATAACAACATTTTTAGATTTTAAATCCAAAGCTAAGTATCCATAACTAGGTATAGAAACAACCTCTTTTACACGATATGGATTGCTTTCTTCTTTAAAACTAGTATACGAATGTGTTAGTCCGCTACTCGTAAAATCAACTAAGGGGTATGACAATCCTTTGATTGTAGTTTTAGAAAATTCTGAAATATGACGGTCTCCAGATAAAAAAACAACGCCTTTTGCTTTTGAATCTATAATGATTTGCTTCATCTTCTCTACCTCACTAGGGTGGTTTGCCCATTTTTCAAAACCATGCGCATTAGATAAAAACTGTATACTGGAAACGATAAGGTTAAAATCTGCATCCGAATTCTTTAATTCTGCTTCTAACCATTGCCATTGCTCATCACCTAATATAGTACCCTCATTTGGCTCATTTGGTATGTATCTTTTAGCATTTTCTGTATCTGGTGTTAATGCCGTTCTAAAATAACGCGTATCTAAATTGATGATTTTTATGTGCCCTTCTGGTTTAGAAATTAATTGTGATGAATAGACCCCTTTCCTAGTTCTCCTTGTACTCGTTTCAGGAACATCCATAAAGTTTAGAAATGCTTGCTGACTCCCTTCTTTAGCACTAAACTCTACTCCACCATCATTAAGCCCGTAATCATGATCATCCCAAGTGCCCGTAACAAAAATTTCTTCTTTTAATGCAGCATACCCTTCAACTTTATCTTGAAAATCATAAAGCATTTGTATCTTTTCTACATCATCAGTATCTGCATAAATAATATCGCCACCCCATATAAAAACATCTGGGTTTTGCGCTAGTATATCATCCCAAAAAACATTTTCAACATCGTGTTTATTACAAGAACCAAAGGTGATAATAATTTCATTTGGATTTGCTTTATTAGCCTTAGTCTTACAACCACAAAGTATACTTATAGCAAGCAATACTAAATATAATTTTTTCATTTTAAGACATTTACAATTGTAACAAAAATAGCATTTAGCAATTTAGCACTGTATTATATTATTGTATCTTTGCTTGCATGAATAATGCAGATATAGCTACTGTAAAATCACTGCTTGCTAAGCCTCAGAAAATTGTTATTATACCCCATAAAAACCCAGATGGTGATGCTATTGGCTCTAGTTTAGCGCTTGCACACTTTTTAAAAGGATTGGGCCAAGATACTTTTGTAGTAGCACCTAATGATTACCCAAAATTCTTAAAATGGATGCCTAGCGATAAGCTTATCTATAATTTTGAGTATCAGAATTCGCAATCTAAAAGATTATTAAAAGAGGCTACACTTATTTTTACCTTAGATTTTAATCATTTTTCAAGAACTGGTCAATTAGCACCTTTACTAGAAGAGTCTAATGCAGACTTTATAATGATTGACCATCATCAACAACCCGATGATTACGCTAAGGTAACCTACTCTGATGTGAGTATGAGCTCTACTTGCGAAATGGTGTATAATTTTATTGAAGCCCTTGGCGGATTAAGTGAAATTTCTAAAGAAATAGCTACCTGTTTATATACGGGTATTATGACAGATACTGGGTCTTTTAAATATTATTCTACAACAAGCAGAACACATCGTGTAGTAGCTGACCTTATTGATAAAGGAGCTAAAAACATGAGCATTCATCAACAAGTTTTTGATGCTAACTCACCTTCAAGATTACATTTATTAGGTGTTGCCCTAAGCAATTTAAAAATATTAGATACCTATAACACAGCATATATTACATTAAGTCAAGAAGAATTAGACAAACATGGTTATAGCAAAGGCGATACTGAAGGTTTTGTTAATTACGGTTTAACACTAGAAGGAATAAATTTTGCTGTTATTTTTATAGAAAATAAAGAAGAAGGCATTATTAAAATATCATTTAGATCTGCTGGAGATTTTTCTGTTAATGACTTTGCAAGAAATCACTTTAACGGTGGTGGGCATACCAACGCGGCAGGAGGTAGAAGTGATGTTTCTATTACGGAAACAACGGCGTATTTTGAATCGCTCTTAGAAAATTATAAAGCGCAATTACAATAATGAAAAAGGTATTACTAGTAGTTTTTTTAATAATTTTAGCAGGCTGTAAAGGGCCTGAACCTAGAAAACCTGTTAAAGTAAAATCTAAAAGCTTTTATAAAAAGTCTGTGGAAAGAAGCAAAAAATTATTGGCGCAAGAACAAGAATTAATTGCTTCTATTATTAAGAAAGATTCTACTAGAACCTATATTGAAAGTCCTTACGGTTTCTCGTACTTTTATGAGGTAGAAGGTCAAAATAGGGATTACACTCCAAAAACAGAAGACGAAGTTGTTTTTACCTATACCCTAATGAACATGAAGAATGATACCATTTATACGGCAGAAGATATTGGTGTTATACGGCATGCTATAGACAAATCGCAATTATTCCCCGGTCTAAGAAACGGACTTAAATTAATGAAAGAATTAGATAAAATAACTTTTTTGTTCCCTTCCTCTCAAGGATATGGTTATAAAGGAGATGATAATAAGGTTGGACCTGTTACACCACTAAAAACAAGTGTTCAATTACTTAAAATAATAGAAAATAAAGACAGTTTAAATTTAAAATAAGAATAAATGAAAAGAGTAATTCTTGGAATAGCGGTATTAACATTAATTTTTACAGGGTGTAAATCAAGTAAATATGCAGATTTAGATGATGGCATCTATGCTGATATACAAACAAGCAAAGGAGATATTTTAGTACAATTGCACCATAAGGCAACACCAGTTACTGTTGCAAACTTTGTTTCCTTAGCAGAAGGTGTAAGTCCTTTTGTTACAGAGAATAAAAAAGACAAAAAGTTTTATGATGGTATCATTTTTCATAGGGTTATGAAAGATTTTATGATACAAGGCGGTGACCCAGAAGGTACGGGTAGAGGGAATCCTGGTTATAAATTTAAAGACGAATTTGTAGACTCGCTTACACACTCAGGAAAAGGTATACTTTCTATGGCTAATTCTGGCCCTAAAACTAATGGAAGTCAGTTTTTTATTACCCATAAAGAAACACCATGGCTAAATGGAAAACACACCGTTTTTGGTAAGGTAGTAAATGGAATTGAAGTAGTAGATTCTATTGCTAATGTAAAAGTACTATCAGCCAATAAACCAGAAGTTGATGTTGTAATGAATAAGGTTGAAATTATTAGAAATGGTAAGGAAGCTAAAAATTTTGATGCTGTACAAATTATGTCTAATTATTTTGATGAAGAAAAAGCAGTAACAGCTGCTTTTGATAAAATGAAAGCTGATTTAGTAGCTGAGTTTAAAGCAGACGAAATTAAAACAGACCTCACAGATTCTGGACTGCGAATTCTAAAGAAAGAAAACGGCAGTGGTGAAAAGCCAAAAATTGGTCAAAAAGTAATGGTTGCCTATGATGGTTACCTTATGCAAAACGGTATGCTGTTTGACAGTAGTAATGCAGAGTTAGCTGAAAAATTTGGTATTCTAAACCCTGGAAGAAGAGATCGAGGGCTTTACGGACCAACACCTATGGAATATAGCCCAGAAGCCGCACTCGCAGCCGGATTTAGAGAAGGCCTGTTAACTATGAACGTTGGTGATAAAGTAAGAATATTTGTTCCTCCACATTTAGGCTATGGTGATAAAGACTATGGCCCAATACCAGGAGGCTCTACAATGGTATTTGATTTAGAAATAACAGAAATAGCGCAATAAAATTTTGTGAATTTTACTAGAAAAACCTGGCTAGCATTTTCCATAATACCTCAAATAATTTTGGTGAAATGGTTTGGTAGCTATCCAGAACTAGTAGAACAATATTATTCCGAAGGGGTTTATCCTACAATCTCTAAATTCCTTCGGTTTTTATTTGGTTGGCTGCCTTTTTCTGTAGGTGATATTTTCTATACCCTACTTATAATTTCTGCAATACGGTATCTGTATTTACACGGAAAATCTATTTTTAAAAAGCCAAAACTATTCCTAAAAGATTTCGGTATTGTACTTTCCATAGCCTATTTTATTTTTCATCTTTTTTGGGGAATGAACTATTATCGGCTTCCCATTCAGGAAAAATTTGATATAGAAAAAACGACCTACACTATAGAAGAGCTTGAACATTTTGCTCAAAAATTAATTACAGAAACCAACAGGTTACAATTGCTAATAGCAAAAGATTCTACAAAGCCTATCGAAATAAATTTAACTAAAAAAGAAATTTTTGAAGTCACACAAGCCGGCTACAGTGATTTTGCAAAAAAACACCCTAATTTTAAATACCAGCCCGTAAGCCTTAAAACATCATTATATAGTTTGCTTTTAACCTATATGGGCTATAGCGGTTACCTTAACCCATTTACAGGAGAAGCACAAGTAAATGGCAAAACACCCATAGTAAGATTCCCAACAGTGAGCGCTCATGAGATAGGGCATCAAATTGGATACTCATCAGAATCTGCAACTAACTTTGTTGGTTTTCTGGTAAGCTCTAAAACTAATAATCTACATTTTATGTATGCAAGCTACTCGCATGCACTAAGCTATACACTATCAGATTTAAAGCGATTAGATGAAGATAAGTTTAATGCACTTTGGAAAACAATACATCCTGGAGTAGTAAAGAATTATGAAGAGGTTAGAAACTTTTGGAAAAGTTATGAAAACCCAGCCGAACCAGTTTTTAAGTGGCTATATGATGCCTTTTTAAAATCAAACAATCAAGAAGAAGGCATTAAAAGTTATAATGCTGTAGTGGGTTTATTGGTCAATTATGATAAAGCGTATGGCTTTTAATTTTCATTTGTAAAATAAGACCACTTCACTTACCTTTAGAAACACTAATTCAAGCTAACAAATATGAAAATAAGATTGTTAACGCTCGCCTTATTTTGGTGTGCTACTGCCGTATGGGCACAAGATTACTTCCCAGAAAACGATGGGGTAAAAGCCAAAAACAATAATTATTACGCCTTTACCAACGCGAAAATTTATGTTACTCCTACTGAAATTATTAAAAATGGAACTTTAGTTATTCAGAACGGAAAAATAACGCAAGTTGGTAGTTCCGTTACTATTCCAAAAAATGCAGTAGTAGAAGACTTAAGTGGTAAATCTATTTATGCCTCTTTTATTGATGCTTTTTCTGTCTTTGGCGTAGAAAAACCAAAAAGATCACCCGGCGGTGGTCGTTCGCCGCAATACGAAGCTACAAGAGAAGGCTTCTATTGGAACGATCATATTATGCCAGAAAATAATGCTATTGAAAAGTTTAGTTACAATGCTAAAAAAGCATCCGAACTTAGAAAAGCTGGTTTTGGAACTGTAAATACCCACATTAAAGACGGAATTGCAAGAGGCTCTGGAGTTTTAGTTGCCCTTAATGATGCTGGTGGTGATGCAGATAGAATTATAGAAGATAATTCTGCACAGTACTTCTCTTTTTCAAAAAGTGTAGCCAAAAGACAATCCTACCCTACTTCACTTATGGGTGCAATGGCTTTAATGCGTCAATTATATTATGATATGGATTGGTATGCTAAAGGAAACGTGGACACCAAAGACCGTTCTATAGAAGCATTAATAGCCAATAAAAACCTAAGCCAAATTTTTGAAGCAGGAGCTAATGGCAATGTATTAAGAGCAGATAAAATTGGAGACCAATTTGGAGTACAATACACCATTCTTGCTGGTGGTGATGAGTACGAACGTATAGAAGACATTAAAAAAACGAATGCAAAGCTTATCGTTCCTATCAATTTCCCAAAAGCATACGATGTTTCTAACCCTTACATGGCGCAATACATTAACCTAAAAGACATGCGTCATTGGAATTTAGCCCCTTCTAATCCTAAAGTATTAGAAGACAATGGGATTTCTTTTTCTTTTACACTACACAATCTTAAATCGCCTAGTGATTTTAATGCGATGTTGATGAAAGCCATTGAACATGGCCTTTCTAAAACAAAAGCACTAGAAGCCTTAACCACCATGCCTGCCGCTATTTTAAAAGCTTCAAACAAAATTGGGAGTTTAAAGACCGGAAGCCAGGCTAACTTTCTTATTACTTCTGGTGATATTTTTGACAAAAGCACTACGCTGTATGAAAATTGGGTTCAAGGAAATAAAAATGTCATTAATGATAAAGACCAAAAAGATATTCGTGGTGACTATGCTTTAAATGTTGGTGGCGTAAGCTATGCTATGAGCCTTACGGGAGAAGCTAGCAAACCAAAAGCAGAAATTAAACAAGATACAATCACACACAAATCAAAATTTGATTATAAAGATGATTGGGTTAATTTTTCTTTTTCAACGGACAAAGGCGAAAAAACATACCGCATGACAGGATTAGTTACCTCTAATTCTGATAATATAAGCGGAAAAATTGTATTGCCTAACGGAAAAGAATCAACTTTTAATGCTACAAAAACTGCCCCTTTTGAAGCAAAAGAAAAGAAAAAAAATAAAGCTAAGGAAAAGCCGGAATTGGTTGCACTCACCTATCCTAATATTGGCTATGGTAATACTACCAAGCCAAAGCAAGAAAATATGTTGTTTAAAAATGCAACAGTTTGGACTGGTGAAGCTATCCTTAAAAATACCGATGTCTTAGTTAAAAATGGCAAAATAAGTAAGATAGGCGAAAACTTAAGTGCTGGTAATGCTAAAGTAATAGATGCTAATGGCAAACACTTAACTGCTGGTGTTATTGATGAACACTCGCATATTGGAGCTTTAGCTATTAATGAAGCTGGCCATAACTCTACCGCCGAAGTAAAAATGGAAGACGTTGTAGACCCTAAAGACATTAACCTGTATAGAAATTTGGCAGGTGGTGTTACTACCATTCAGTTATTGCATGGCTCTGCAAACCCTATAGGAGGTCGCTCTGCTATACTCAGGTTAAAATGGGGTGAAGAGGCTGATGGACTGCTGTTTCCAAACATGCCAAAATTTATCAAATTCGCTTTAGGCGAAAATGTAAAACAATCTAACTGGCAGAGTTTTTCGCGCTTTCCGCAAACACGTATGGGTGTAGAACAGGTCTTTATCAATTACTTTCAGCTAGCAAAAGAATACGATGCTAAAAAGAAAAGTGGTAAGCCGTATCGCTACGATGAAGAAATGGAAACCCTTGCCGAAATCTTAAACGGGGAACGTTTTATTAGCTGTCATTCTTATGTACAAAGCGAGATTAATATGCTTATGAAGGTTGCTGATCAATTCAATTTTAGAGTAAATACCTTCACACATATTTTAGAAGGCTATAAAGTAGCCGATAAAATGGCAGAGCATGGCGTAGGAGCTTCTACATTTAGCGATTGGTGGGCTTATAAGTATGAAGTTAACGATGCCATCCCTTATAATGCAGCTATAATGGCTAGTCAAGGCGTTACCGTTGCTATTAATAGTGACGATGCAGAAATGTCACGACGCTTAAACCAAGAAGCAGGCAAAACTATAAAGTATGGTGGTATGTCTGAGATTGAAGCATGGAAAACAGTAACCCTAAACCCCGCAAAGCTTCTACATATTGATGATCGTGTAGGCAGTATTGAAGTTGGTAAAGATGCCGATTTAACCCTGTGGACAGATTACCCCATGTCTGTTTATGCTAAAGCAGAAAAAACACTAATAGAAGGAGTTGTGTATTTTGATTTAGAAAAAGATAAAATACAACGTCAGGCCATACAAAAAGAGCGAACTCAGCTTATAAATATGATGCTTAAAGAGAAATCTGGAGGAGGAAAAACGCAAGCTCCTAGGCAACGTAAGAAACCACGATTTGAATGTGAAACCCTATAATTAAGAAAGATGAAAAAATTAAATATACTCATAGCACTAATTTGGAGTTTTACAGCTTTTGCACAACAAACTCCTGCTTCTCAACAAACAGAAGCAATAACAATAACAGGCACCACTGCACATATTGGTGATGGAACAACTATAGACAACTGTACTATTGTATTTGAAAACGGTAAGATTACTGCAATTGGTACTGCTGTAACAGCCAAAGGAAAAACAATAGATGCAAAAGGAAAACATATCTATCCAGGCTTTATAGCTCCCGGAAAATCTTTAGGTCTTATAGAAGTAAATGCGGTTAGAGCCAGTAACGACCAAGATGAAATAGGAGATTACATCCCTCATGTGCGTAGTTTAATTGCCTATAATGCAGAATCTAAAGTAGTAGAAAGCATGCGCCCCAATGGAGTCCTTTTAGGGCAGATAACTCCTAAAGGAGGTCGTATTTCTGGAACCTCATCTATTGTACAATTTGATGCTTGGAACTGGGAAGATGCAGCTGTTAAAGTAGATGATGGCATTCACTTAAACTGGCCTAATTCTTTTAGAAGAGGCAGATGGTGGTTAGGCGAACCCAGAGGATTTCAACCCAACAAAAACTATAAAAAAGACATTGATGCTGTAGCAACTTTTATAGCAAATTCTCAAGCTTATGGAAAAGCAAGCGCTAAAGAAAAGAATCCAGCCTTTGCTGCTATGCAAGGTCTTTTTAATGGGTCTCAAAAACTATATGTTTATGCAGAAGGAGAGAAAGAAATTATAGATGCCATACATACCACCAAAAACGCTGGAGTAAAAAATGTTGTTTTAGTGGGTGGTTATCATGCGCACAAGCTTACAGATTTGCTTAAAAAGCATAATATCCCTGTGCTAGTAAACTTTACGCATAACTTACCTAGTTTTGAAGATGATGATTATGATTTTCCTTATAAGCTACCAAAACTCTTGGTAGATGCAGGGCTATTGGTTGGTTTACAAAACGCTTCGGCTAGTAATTTTCAAACTAGAAACTTACCATTCTATGCTGGGCAGGTTGTGGCACAAGGCCTAGACAAGGAAAAAGCACTACAACTAATTTCTGGCAATACGGCTAAAATATTAGGAATAGATACTGATTATGGAACATTAAAAGTAGGTAAAAGCGCTACATTTTTTGTTTCTAAAGGTGATGCCCTAGATATGCGTACAAACCAATTAAGTCATGCTTTTATAGATGGCAGGGCTATTTCCTTAGAAACCCACCAAACTGAGCTTTGGAAAAGGTATATGGGAAAGTATAACAGCAAAAAATAAAGTAATACTAATTACTATAAGCGGTCTCTTCTACTGCTGTAAAAGAGGCTGTTTATCTTTTAGCAAAAATTTTAAATTATAACAGCATGGAACAAAAACTTCCGCTTCCCCCTTTTACAAGAGAGACTGCTATAGAAAAAATACAAAAAGCAGAAGACGCATGGAATAGTAAGCGTCCTGAGAATGTTTCAAAAGCATATACTATAGACAGCGAGTGGCGTAATAGAGATACCTTTATTAATGGGCGTGAAGAAATAATTAGGTTTTTAACGCAAAAATGGAAGCAAGAACACAACTACAAACTAAAAAAGGAGTACTGGGCGCATACGGCTAATAGAATAGCGGTACGGTTTGAGTACGAATATCAAAATACAGAAGGAAACTGGTACAGAGCCTATGGCAATGAAAATTGGGAGTTTGATGAAAACGGATTGATGAAAAAAAGATATGCTAGTATTAATGATGTTGCTATTGCCGAAAATGAAAGGAAATTATAATTTTCACTTTTAGAAGCTATCTTTTCATTCGCTTGGGCTTTTAAAAATAACCGCCAGGAGCTATGGTTTTTTACAAAATTATGCTGGTCTGGTAAAGTATCTTTATCAGGGAGTCATAGCGTATAAATATGTATTTTAGTGACTATATAACCTGTTAGCTGCAATTGCAAAACACATCCGAAATAAATAATGACTGAAACTGAACTAAAACCTTTTTGGAAAAAGCTATTCAAATTCGATTGGAAATTTGGACTTTTTTTAATTGCATTGATATGTATTCCAAGATTTATTTTGGTTCTGGAAGCAAACCAAACTGGGAATTATGGTCCTATCGGTGCAATAATGTTCGTTTCTGCTTTAGTTCCGTTCATCTTTCTGAACAAATATGGACGAAAAAAAATCGGAATTAAGGGTACTAAAAAAATTGGGGGATTGATTTTATCATTAATCCTCGGTATCGCATTTAGCCTTCTACTTTTCTTCATCGGAAAAGAACTATATGGAGGTTCTTATCAGAATTGGTATGAATACATTGGTAAATCTTACAATATTCCAACAGGAATAAAGGGAAACGACAAGTTTGTTATGTTCTCGATAATGGCTCTAACGGGAATGATTTTCAGTCCTATTGGAGAAGAATTATTTTTTAGAGGTATAGTCCATGGTAGTTTTGCAAAATCAATTGGAGAAAAAAAAGCTTCCATTATAGACAGCTTGGCTTTTGCCTTAACCCATATCGCCCATTTCGGATTAGTGTTCAATAGTGGTGTTTGGAATTTTTATCCTATTCCGACAATAATTTGGGTGTCGAGTATGTTCCTTGTGAGTGTTCTGTTCTTCAGAACAAAAAAACTAACGGGTTCATTATTGGGAGCAATAATTTGCCACGCAGGATTTAACTTGGGAATGATTTACAGCATATTTTATCTACTCTAAAAATGAAAAAACAACAGCCGCTAACAATGTATAACCGCAATTACGGCGG
>CAZLUS010000040.1:0-7856 GCA_964562775.1 uncultured Flavobacteriaceae bacterium
GATTAGGATTAGCTGCTTTTGTAAGTTGGTCTTTTATATTATTAAGAAATTCATTCTTCTTTATCATACTCATAGTAGCGACAGCTAACTCACGATTTTTGCTTTCTATTTCGCTTTTAAGTTTTTCATTTTTAATTTGCGCTAATTCTTTAGCAGTTTTAAGCTTTTTACGTTTTTGTTTTTTTCTTTCAGAATTTAAAAGCCTATCTTGTTTTTTGGTGTAGTAAGATTTATATAATCTGTGAATTAAAATAAATAAAACACTTAGTAATAGTATATAAAAAATAACAGCTATAGTAGATAGGTACCAAGGTCGAGAAATACTAAATGAATATGAGACCGTATTAGAACTAATCTTATTCCCTACCCTAGCTTTTACTTTAAACGTATAGTCACCATATTTAAGGTTGCTAAAAGTCGTATTTGCCTCGTTATTCCATTCACTCCAGCCTTCAAAAAGACCTTCTAACTTGTATTGGTAGGTTACCTCATTATATTTATTAAACTGAGGAACACTGTATTCGAAAGAAACGGAATTCTGTTCATATTTAAACTCCGTCTTTTCATTTAATGTTATTACTATTTGTGTGTCAAATCCTTTATGATTTGTAACATTCTCTATTTCTACAGCATAAGAATTATTCTCATTATGCTTATTTAAGTTAAGTGTTACAAAGCCATTAGACATCCCTATTAAATACAACTCATTGCCTATTCTTGTTAGATTTTCAAAACCTGATACTCCTAGGCTTCTTCTAAAAAAAGATGGAATAGGAATGGTACTTACAGAATACGAATTTTTAAATGTTTGAGGATGTAAAAATGAAAGCCCACTATTGGTAAAGCACCAAAGTCTATTAGATGCTTTGTCTGGCATCATAATACTGGTAATACCGCCAGATTGCGTAAACAATAAATCTAAAATTGTGCTATCGGGTTCAAATTTTAGGCTGTCTTTATTCTTTTTAAAAGTTCCTTCTATTGAAGAATAGATAATTTCATCTTGATAATTTAATAAACTAGACTCATAACCCATTATGGGATGTGTTTCTGTTTTCTTTACTCTTGTGTAATTTTCGTCAAAACTTAATCCGTAAAGTCCTTTGTATTCATGATTAACTATAACTTTATGTGGGCTTAAAAACTCAAAAAACCTTGATGAACTATCAAAACCTTCTATTATATTAGAAAACTCCCAAATATTATTTTTCTTTTTTAAAACAGAAAGACCATTATAATTACCCTGAAGCGCTATATCATTTCTTCCCTTAACTGGTTTTACAGTCCATGTGCCAGGAAAATTAGAAATCAAGCTTGCTTTTTCTCCCTCAATAACGAATGTCCCTTTATTATGTCCACAAAAAAGGGTGTTATCTACATGTGTTAGACTCCAAACTTGACCATCTGTACCTTTAACCAACTCAAAATCTACATCTTCACTAGCCGATTTTACAAACAAACCTTGATTTGTACCCAAGTACAATCTTTCTTGATATAGTTTAGAGGTGTAAACTAAACCTAGCCTACCTAAATTATCTACATATTCATTAAATGGGGAGTTTATATTTATAACACTTAAACCATTATCTAAACCCAACCAGAGGTTTTCATCTCTGTCTTGAAATACAGAAAGAATGGTATTATTATTGAGCCCTTTACGCTGATTAATAGTCCTTAAAACAGTACCGTTTTTACTTATATGGTACATTCCATGTGATATAGTACCTAAAATAAATGAACCATCGTTTAGTCTTGTAGTACTATATACATTTAATTTTTCATTTGCAATTATTCTCCATGTCTGAGCATCTGTATTGGTTATCTTGAGAAACTTTGCATTATCAAGAATAATAAGTAGACTCTCATTCTCTTTAAACATTCCTACTACATTTCTTCCTTCTAGAATAACATTACTAATCACCAATGCTTTTTCTCCATTTTCTATGCGATAAATGCCTAAATTTTCATTTTGAAAATAAACAGTATCTTCTACCTTAAAAATATGTGCCTTTGTTGATTTAGCTTCTAGAATTCTAAATTCTTTAGTGCTCGTATTATAGCTATAGATTCTATCTAAAGATTGAAAAAGCACCCATTGTTCAATAACAGCAATATTCCAGAACTCCTCATCTTCAATCATGGGTTCTTTTAATTCTGAAGAAACCGAAGTGTATTTTAGATTTCCATAAACATCTTTCTTCCAAAACCCAAACTCCATGTATTGCCCCGTAAAAATTAAAGAATCCTTAGCTTGTATAGATCTAAATATAGAGCCATTAGAAGATTGGTATTTACGCCATCTTGTGCCATCATATTCTAAAAGGTTGTGATTGTTTGCTACATATATACGCCCTTTATGACCTTGCGTAATACCCCAATTTTGATTTTCGCCATTATAATCTTGAGTAGAAAAGTTTTGTATTGGTGGAAGTTCTTGGGTTATCGCAATACAACTCAAGAAAAAAAAGAAAGTAGTAATAATTGTAGAACGTAATATCAAAATCTAATTTTTACTACAGCTGAAAATAAATATAATTGCTATATGATAAGAAAGATACTCTAGATTAATTCCGCACTCAAGCCAGCTTGTAAAAGTTTAGAACATCGTGGTTTTAAATCATCATAATCGCCTGTTTTAACAGTACACTTTCCTTTGTAATGTACAATTAAAGAACATTGCTCTGCTTGCTCGGGCGAATGATCACATACATTTACTAAAGTATTAATAACGTGGTCAAATGTATTTACATCATCATTAAAAAGTACTATTTCGTTTTGGTCAAGTACCTCCTCTTCTAAGAGCAGTTCTTCTGAGATTTTCTCTATTGTCCCCATAGTTTTGCCTTCTATAATCTAAAATACATATTTTGCGGCAACCCAATTATTTTTTTTGAATTTTTTTTCAAATTTTAACCCAAACGCTTCGCATTTTTGAGATATCATCTCTAAATCTTTTAAATAAAAACCACTAAGAAGCAGTAGGCCATTAGCAGTTAAGCATTTTACATAGGTAGGTATATCTTGCAATAAAATGTTTCTATTAATATTAGCAATAATTACATCAAATTTTTTGGTTTTTAGCAAGTTAGCATCTCCTTGAAAAACCGTTATATTGGTACAATTATTACGTTCTATATTTTCAATAGAATTTAAATAACACCAATTATCTATATCTATAGCATCAATTGTTTTAGCTCCTCTCTTTTCTGCTAAGATGGCTAATATTCCTGTACCGCAACCCATATCTAGTACCGATAAGTTATTAAAATCAATGTCTAATATATGTTGCAACATCATGTGCGTAGTTTCATGATGGCCCGTACCAAAACTCATTTTTGGTTCAATAATAATTTCGTAATCTACTTCTTCTTTTTCATGAAATGGAGCTCGTACAATGCATCTATTATCAACTTTAATGGGGTCAAAGTTTTTTTCCCATTGAGAATTCCAATTCTGTTGTTCAATTACTTTAGATTTCCAACTGATTTTAAATTCGGGGTTATTAAATAGCTGAACTTCTTCTAAAGCAGTGTCCTTATAATCTTGCTTAGGAATGTAAGCAAGAAAACCAGTGTCATTCTCCACGAAGCTTTCGAAACCAATTTGACCTAATTCAGCAATTAATATCTCGGAACCTAAGTTAACAGGGGCTACTTTAAAATTGAATTCCAGATAGGTCATTCTAAACCTGTTATATGGCTTTTACAATTTCAATAAAATCATTGCTATTTAAAGAAGCTCCTCCTATAAGACCACCATCAACATCAGGTTTAGAAAAAATCTCTTTTGCATTAGCAGGTTTTACACTACCTCCATAAAGTATAGGAATACTATTAGCTACGGTTGCGTCGTAAACTGTAGTTATTGTTTCCCTAATAAAAGCATGCATCTCTTGGGCTTGTTCTGGACTAGCAGTTTCTCCAGTACCAATTGCCCATACTGGCTCGTAGGCTAAAACTATATGTTTAAAAGACGAAGCTTCTAAGCTAAAAAGTGCATTCTTTAATTGACTTTCTACAACAGAAAAATGATTGTTAGATTTACGATCTTCTAACTCTTCGCCAAAACAAAAAATAATGCGCATATTTTTGGCTAAGGCAGTTTTTACTTTTTTAGCAAGTAACTCATCTGTTTCTCCAAAATGCGAACGTCTTTCTGAGTGCCCCAGAATAACAACATCAACATTAATATCTAATAACATATCTGCCGAAATTTCACCCGTAAAAGCTCCATTTTCTGCAAAATGCATATTTTGGGCCGCTACTTGAATAACAGAATTATCTAAACTTCTTACGGCATTT
Source organism: uncultured Flavobacteriaceae bacterium (assembly GCA_964562775.1). Classification (GTDB taxonomy): domain Bacteria; phylum Bacteroidota; class Bacteroidia; order Flavobacteriales; family Flavobacteriaceae; genus Croceitalea. The sequence goes on from CAZLUS010000040.1 coordinate 4,302, forward strand.
ACTAGGTTGATATATGTTGGTGCTATAATTACTTCTGCTTTTGTATCAGGTAATTTTGCCGCTAATTCACTCGAAAGAGCCTCTGTTTCTAGCGATGTTTTATTCATCTTCCAATTTCCTGCAACTATTTTAGCTCTCATAAGTGAAATGTATTCTTTAAAATTTTATTTTATTTAAATCTTTATAATGTGCTTTTTGTAAAATGGTGCCTTTGTCCAAAACTAAAATAGCAGGATTAGAACGCACAATTGTTTTTAAAGTAGTCTCATCGTTAAAGTAAAACTCGAAATTAAGTTTATGATTTTTAATAAGCGTATTTGTCTTTTCATTGCCTGAAGCAGACATACCCATTACAGTATACCCTTTAGCAATAGCGACATCTGTAATACGCTTTACATCTTTAAATGCCGTTTCGTTACTTTTAACCAAATCATAGGCTATAACCATTACTAAATTCTCTTTAGCCAAAAAAGAAGCTGTAAAATCTTCGCCATCTTTTTCTATGGTAAAATCGTGTATGGGTGGCTCGTATCCTTTCTGAATTTCAGTAGTTTCGACACCTATAAAATCTCCTTCTACATTTGGATAATCGCCATTGGTGACTATTATTTTTTCTTCTCCATTGGTATTAAATTTCCAAGCGTATTCAAATAAAGCTTTAGGAGCATCATCAGGAATACGCATTCCTTCGCTAATATTTGCACCAATTTTATAGGGTCTAAAATCTTTGACTGGCAAGTGATTGAGTACATAATGACAAAAAACTATGCATCCCAAGATAGAAATCCACATAAAAATTATGCTTTTCTCTTTGTTGAAAATTGGTTTGATATACCTAATCCCAGCAAATAAAATAACAATAAGTACTAATAAAATAATATCCTTAGTAAAAGATTCCCAAGGTGTTAATTTAACTGCATCTCCAAAACATCCACAGTCAGTAACCTTATTAAAATATGCCGAATAGAAAGTTAAAAATGTAAAAAATACAATCATTAACAACAAGCTCCAAACGGTAAGTTTTGGTTTAAAGCCTATTAATAAGGCTATTCCTAATAAAACCTCAACAATTACAACTATAATTGATATCGCAAGCGCATAAGGTTCAAAAACGGGTAAATCTAGAACGCCTTGGCTAAAGTATTCTTCTAATTTAAAAGAAAAACCTACGGGGTCGTTTAATTTTATTAGACCACTAATAATAAATAAAATACCAACAAAAACTCTTGAAAAACCTACTAAATATTTCATTGTTTTGATAAGTGAATTAAAGCAAAAACTGCGTAGTTAACAATGTCTTGATAATTGGCATCTATACCTTCACTAACTAATGTCTCGCCTTTATTATCTTCTATTTGTTTTACTCTAAGCAATTTTTGCAAGATTAAATCTGTTAAAGAACTAACTCGCATTTCTCTCCAAGCCTCTCCGTAATCATGATTCTTATCTTCCATCAACTTTTTGGTGAGCTCAGACTTTTCATCGTATAGGGAAATGGCTTGTTTTATATTTAAATCTGGTTGCTCCGCTATTCCTTTATCAATCTGTATTAAAGCCATTATAGCATAGTTGATAATGCCAATAAATTCAGATTGTTCACCCTCGTCTACTTTTTGTTCTATATTTTCTTGAAGCCCACGTATACGTTGGGCCTTTATAAAAATTTGATCCGTTAGTGATGGCAATCTTAAAATGCGCCAAGCAGTACCATAATCCTTGGTTTTTTTAAGAAACAATTCTCTACAAATATTTATAATATTGTCGTACTGTTTAGAGGTCTTATGCATATAAGCGCTTATTTGCTTAAATTTCAACTTTTATGGGTGCAAATGCATTTTGCCAAAGATAAACAAACCTAATAAAGCTATCATTTTTTATGACAATAAACTGCAAAGGAGCGCTTATTAATTTAGCTAGTCCTAAAGTAATGGGAATATTAAACCTTACTCCAGATTCTTTTTATGATGGAGGAAAGTATAAGAATAGTTCTGATGTATTGCTTCAAGTAGAAAAGATGCTTACCCAAGGGGCTACCTTTATTGATGTTGGTGCTTATAGCTCTAGACCGGGGGCAACAGATATCTCCGAAGATGAAGAATTACAACGAATTGTCCCCATAGTAGAGCTTCTATTAAAGAATTTTCCTGAAGCATTAATTTCTATTGATACATTTAGAAGTAAAGTGGCTTCAAAATGTCTAGAAACAGGAGCTTGTATTGTTAACGACATTTCGGCCGGAAAACTAGATGAAGCTATGTTAGATGTTGTTTTTAAACACCAAGTTCCTTATATAATGATGCATATGAAAGGTACTCCACAGGACATGAAAAATAGAGCCGATTATACTGATATACTAAAAGAAATGCTTCATTATTTTTCTGAAAGAATTAATGCAGCAAGGGCTAAAAAAATAAATGATGTTATTATAGACCCTGGTTTTGGTTTTGTAAAAAACACAGCACAAAATTTTAGCGTATTAGAAAGTCTTAATCTTTTTAAAACTTTTGATTTACCCATACTTTCTGGCCTCAGTAGAAAATCTATGATTTATAAGACCTTAAAAACAAATCCAGAAAAGGCTCTAAACGGTACAACTGCACTAAATATGTTAGCCTTAGAACGAGGTACTAATATTTTAAGAGTGCATGACGTAAAAGAGGCTATAGAATGTGTGCATCTTTTTAATGAATTGAAACCCAAAAACGAATCTTAAAAAAAGGTTCTTTTAAAATTGTTAATTTTACAAAAAAGCAGCGTTTGGATTTCTTAAACTTTTTAGAATTTAAAATCACAGACTTTATAGACATTATTCTTGTCGCTCTTCTTCTCTATTATGTATATAAACTAGTAAAAGGCACTGTTGCCATTAATATTTTTATAGGTATTGTAATTGTTTGGGCGCTCTGGAAGTTAACTGAATTGCTACAAATGAAAATGATAAGCAGTATGGTTGGCGGCTTTATGAATATTGGCTTAATAGCGCTTATAATAGTTTTTCAGCAGGAGATTAGGAAATTCTTATTAATGATAGGCTCTACCAATTTTGCTTCTAAACGCAATTTTGTGAAACATTTTAATTTTTTAAGACAAGAAGCACTCCCTACAGAAACTAATATTGATGCTGTAGTAAATGCTTGTGAAAAAATGGCACAGAGCAAAACGGGAGCTATCCTTGTTATTGAACGTAACAACAATCTAGATTTTGTAATGTCTTCAGGGGATAAAATGAATATTAAAATCACCCAGCCCATTATAGAAAGTATTTTTTATAAAAACAGTCCGCTTCATGATGGTGCAGCTGTTATTCAAGACAATTATATTACTGCTACTAGGGTTATTTTACCTGTTTCTAATGAACGTAATATCCCGCTACGCTATGGACTAAGACACCGAGCTGCAGTAGGCATTACTGAGAAAACAGATGCGCTTTGCCTTGTTGTTAGTGAAGAAACTGGATTAATTTCTTATATAAAAAACGGCGAATTTGTGCCCTACAAAAACCCCAATGAACTTATTGAGACGATTAAAAAAGACTTGGAGTAATGGTTTGTAAAA
>CAZLUS010000040.1:7956-12559 GCA_964562775.1 uncultured Flavobacteriaceae bacterium
CCCCAATGAACTTATTGAGACGATTAAAAAAGACTTGGAGTAATGGTTTGTAAAACGTGTGAAAATAGTCTTCGCTCTGATTTTAGTTACTGCCCAAGTTGTGGTGGGAAAATAGTACGCAATAGACTTACATTAAAAAATATTTGGCAGGATATCAGTTTTCAGGTTTTTGATTTGGACAATACTCTATTTAAAACCTTTAAACACCTTATAAAAAAACCTGAAGTAGTAATAGAAAGTTATATTTCTGGAGCTAGAAAAAAGTATATGAACCCTATTAGTTATATGGCTATTGCAATTACTCTAACAGGAATTCTTCTTTTTTTTATAAAACGTGTTTTTCCTGAAGGAATAGATTTCGATATAATGAATACTGGCGTTTATGACTTAGAAACTAACAAAAAGTTGACCGATTTTATGCTCAATTTTTATAATCTCCTTTTTATTTTACAGATTCCTATATTAGCACTGGCAGGTAAGATTTCTTTTGAAGAAAAGAAATATTTATTTGCTGAACACCTAGTTTGTTTTATGTATACCCAAGCGCAATTTAGTATACTTTCCATACCTCTTTCACTAATCATAGTATTAACTATGCCGCAATACTACATGTCTTTATCTATGTTTTTATTGGTTATAATGGTTTCCTACAATATTTATGTGTTAAGAAGAATTCATACAAAAGAAAGTAGTGGATTTACACTTAAGGCTTTTATCTTTCTAATGCTTTTTGGAACAGGTTACGTATTGCTATCTATTTTACAATTTATATGGATGTATGCAACAGGGGTGATTTCATTTGCAGGCCAAATTAATTAAGCCACCTCATCTGCTAAAAACTGTGCTTCGTATAAATCGTTATAATACCCTCCTTTTTTAATAAGTTCTTTATGTGTACCACTTTCTACGATTTTACCAGCATCCATAACTATAATTTTATCTGCCTTTTTAATCGTTGCCAATCGGTGTGCTATAACGATAGAAGTTCTGCCTTCTGTTATTTTTTCTATGGCTTTCTGTATAAGCTGTTCAGAATAGGTATCTATAGAAGAGGTAGCCTCATCCAATACAAGAATACTAGGATTACTCACATACGCTCTTAAAAAAGCTATTAATTGGCGCTGTCCACTAGAAAGCATTGTACCGCGTTCTTTTACATTGTATTGATATTCGCCTGGTAAGCTAGAAATAAACTCGTGCACGCCTATCTGCTTAGCAGCAGCTTCAATTTCTTTAATGCTTATCGTTTTGTTTTTTAAAGAAATATTATTGGCAATGGTATCTGCAAACAAAAAGACATCTTGCAAAACAACTGCTATATGTGAACGGAGCGACTCTAAAGTATAATCTTTAATAGCAATATCATCAATATATATATGTCCAGAATTAATCTCGTAAAATCTATTTAAAAGGTTTATAATTGTCGATTTTCCTGCTCCTGTAGCCCCTACAATGGCAACAGTATCACCCGCATTTACCTCAAAAGAAACGCCATGTAAAACTTCTTCATCAGTAAGATATCCAAAATGTACATTAGAAAATTTGATACTCCCTTGTATGTTATCCTTCTCAATAGTTCCTGTATTTTCTATTTGATTTTCAATATCTAGAATATTAAACACTCTATTTGCTGCAACCATACCCATTTGAAGGGTATTAAATTTATCTGCAATTTGTCTAAGAGGTCTAAACAATAAATTAATAAAAAAGAAAAAAGAAAATATAGAACCTAAATCTAAATCATGGGCAATATCTAAGTTTTTAAGTACTCCAAAATACACTACTAGTCCTGTAGCTACAGACCCTAACAACTCGGCAACAGCAAAAAATATAGAATTGTACCAAACCGTTTGTAACCACGCCTTTTTGTGCTTTTCATTGATAGCTCTAAATTTTTCTTTTTCTAAAGCCTCACGGGTAAACAATTGTACAATCTTCATTCCTGCTAATCTTTCTTGTACAAAAGAATTAAGATTAGATACATGACGCCTAACTTCTATAAAAGCCATCTTCATTGCTTTTTGGAAAAGGCGTGTGGCATATATAATTAGAGGTAGTATTGCGAAAACAATAAGTGCCAAACGCCAATCTATGATTAGCATAGCAATAACTGCCGCAAACATTTTTAGCAAATCTGCTACAATTACAAAAAAACCTTGACTAAAAATTTCGCCTATACGCTGCATATCTGCTACAGCTCTAGTGACTAACAGCCCTATGGAGGAGTTGTCAAAATAAGTCATTTTAAAACCTATTATTTTTTTAAACAACCGTATTCTAACATCTTTAATTACCGATTCGCCTAATAGGCTCGCATTGTATGTGAATAGAAGCTGAAAAAACACTTGACCTAAAAGAACACCAGCCATAACACTTAATAAGGTAAGCAAAAGTTCTTGGTTACTATTTGTAATTGCATCGTTTATAATAAACCGCACTACAATGGGCGTGGCAATTGCAAAACCAGCTTGTAAAATAGCACTTAAAGCTGTTATAAAGAAAGTACTCTTGTAAGGTTTAGTGTGTTTAAAAACACGTTTAAACAAGCCAAAATCAAACGCCTTTCCTGTTTCTTTCTCTTCGTTCATTTACTTTCAATTTGGGGATATAAAACCTTCGTTAAATATAATGCTTTAGCAGGTACAGATGTACCTGCCTTAGCCCTGTTTTTACTTTTTATAATTTCTCTAATTGCTTCGGGTTTTATTTTACCTAAACCAACTTCTAATAAGGTTCCAACAATTGCGCGTACCATATTTCTTAAAAACCTATCAGCAGTTATTGTAAAAACTAATAGGTCTCCTTTTTTCTCCCACTCGGCTTTTTTAATCTTACACAAATACGTTTTTACATCCGTATTAGATTTAGAAAAACATTCAAAATCTTCATATTCCATTAAAATTTTAGCAGCAATATTCATTGCATCATAATCTAAAGGAGACCATAAAAAATAAGCAGTATCAATATAAAATGGATTCTTTTTTTGAACAATACAATATTCATAGGTACGCTCAAGAGCATCAAATCTAGCGTGCGTTTCAGGTTTTACCTTAAAAATTGATTTGATAGCAATATCTTCAGGTAAATAATTATTTAATCGCTGTGCTAAATCTACAGTATCTTCTATCGCAGTAAAATCGAAATGAGCATACATTTCTTTTGCATGCACCCCAGTATCTGTTCTACCTGCACCCATTACCGAAATTTTAGAACGAAGAAGTGTTGTTAAGCCTTCTTCAAGAACTTGTTGTACGGTAATTGCATTAGGCTGTATTTGCCATCCATGATAGGCTTTTCCGAAATACGAAAATTGAATAAAATATCTCAAGGTAATGCGCTATTTTTAGCATTGCAAAGATACTTTAATCTTATACAAGGAAAATAATACCAATCCTTTTTTGCATAATCTTAGTGTTATGACCAGAATACTATTACTATCAGATACGCACAATCATATTGATGATGATATTTTAAAGTATGCGCGACAAGCAGATGAAATATGGCATGCTGGTGATATAGGAAACCTTAAAGTGACAGACAGCTTAAAAAGTATAAAACCTGTTCGTGCTGTTTATGGGAATATTGACGACCATATTATTCGAAAAGAGTTTCCAGAAAACAACCGTTTTTTTTGTGAAGGTGTAGCTGTTTGGATTACACATATTGGTGGTTATCCCCCCAAATACAATGTTCGTGTGCGTGAAGAGATTAAGAAAAACCCTCCAAAGCTTTTTATTTGTGGGCATTCACACATTCTTAAGGTAATTCACGACAAAAAATATGATGTGTTGCATATGAATCCTGGAGCATGCGGTAAACATGGATTTCACCAAGTAAGAACCATGCTTCGTTTTGTTATTGATGAGGATAAAATACGTGATTTAGAAGTTATTGAATTAGTAAATAGATAATATTATGAGAAACCTCCCTTTTATTGTTTTGTTAGTACTCTTTATAAATTGCCAAAGTCAAGAGCCTAAAGTTTCATTACACATTTTAGGAACTATGCAAGATGCAGGAAGTCCCCATATTGGTTGCAAAAATGAATGTTGTGAAGCGCTTTTTTTAAATCCAGACACCACCAGAAAAGTAGTATCGCTAGGCATAATAGACCACGAAAACAATAAAACTTTTCTGTTTGAAGCCACTCCAGATATGCCCAGTCAAATTAAACTATTAAAAGAGTATGCAAATGCAGAAAAAGAAACTCCAGATGCTATATTTTTAACGCATGCGCATATAGGGCATTATACGGGTTTAATGTATTTAGGAAAAGAGGCATTAGGAGCAACTAAAACACCTGTTTATGCCATGCCTAAAATGAAGGTTTTCTTAGAAAATAATGGTCCTTGGAGTCAGCTTGTAGACTTAAAAAATATTTCACTCAAAGAACTTAAAAACAATACAACAATACAACTAACTAAAAATATAAGTGTTTTGCCTTTTTTAGTACCTCATCGTGACGAATTTTCAGAAACAGTTGGCTATAAAATTATTGGACCAAATAAATATGTACTTTTTATTCCTGATATTGATAAATGGTCTAAGTGGAATACAAGCATTATTAAAGAAATAAAAAATAGCAATTATGCCTTTGTTGACG
>CAZLUS010000040.1:12659-17668 GCA_964562775.1 uncultured Flavobacteriaceae bacterium
TAAGAAAAATGTACAGTACAATTACGATTACAGGTATCCAGATGGTAAAGCAGACGTATCTACAGAGCGTTATATTTTTAATTCTGAAGCTTCTTTTGCCAAATACTCGCAAGGCGACATTAATATAATGCCAGGTAAAAAAGGAGAAGTAAGTCAATATTTTGATGGTAATACCACAGTTGTAATGGTAGACGGCAAAAAAACAGACGACCCGCAACTAAATACCGTGGGTGATTTTCTTCGTAAAGCCAACTATTTTTGGTTTGTAATGCCTTATAAGTTAAATGATAAAGGTACTGTTGTTTCTTTTGAAGGTAAAGAAGAACTAAACGGAATTAACTATGACAAATTAAAGGTTGGTTACGATTCTGAAATGACTGGCAAAGAACAAAACGATACTTATGTTCTTTATGTTAATCCAGAAACAAAACATATTGATCGCTTCTATTTTTCATTACCATTTATGGGTGTTAATGAACCTGTAATTATTGCAGATTACGCATACGAAAACATAGATGGGCAAATGGTTGCAACTAAACGTAAATACTATATGCCTAGTGAATCTGGTTATGGAGATGAACCAAGTATTATTCAAACATTAACTAATATAAGTTTTAATAACGATTTTACTGTTGAGAATATGCACTTATAAGTGCGTTTCTTTTAAAGCTATAAAAAACCCCGAACAGTTCTGTTCGGGGTTTTTACACACTAATATGTTAGGTTTAACGCAAACGATCCACAGATTTTACAAGATCTTCATCCTTTTTGATAGCTCTGTTAGCCAGAACTAGAAAAACGATAGAAAATACAGGAATCAGCATCCCAATACCCTTCTCAGAAACCGCCGTCTCTCCGGATAAATTTAGCGATCGGTAAACGAAAAATCCTAATAAAAAAAGATTTAATATTATAGTAATTCTATTGACCACAAATTGGTTTTGTCTCTTCTTAAAAAGAAAAATTGCTACTACTGCCAAAGCAGCTATAACATAAAAAGCAATTGAAATAAGCATTTCTTGCTGAGCAAAAAATTTAGTACCATCAGCATCAACCCATAAATTAATAAAAAAAGGAGCTACACCCGCTAAAAGGGCTACTATAACTAAAAATAAGGTCTGAATTCTTTGAATCATTGCTTTTTAATGTCTCAGACAGCAAAAATACAGGTCTTTTCGATAAATAACATCTCTTCTTTAAAAATTATTTGTATAATTGCAGTGTTATTAACTTATTTACTTACCTGGGAACATCTTTCCCATCCGTAATATCCCAATAACATTTCACTTCAAAATTAGATAACAAGTTTAACTTATTGATTACTTAATGTTCGAGATTTCAGATCTAAAAGCAAAAAAGCTTCCTGAGCTACAGGAGATAGCAAAAGGACTTAATATTCCTAAATTCAAAACAACCAAAAAATTGGATTTGGTTTACCAAATTTTAGATGTACAAGCGTCTAATCCTAAAGTGGTATCAAATGCTACGCCAGCTGCTGAAACCAAAGAGGCTAAACCAAAACCGCGTCCAAGACCTAGACCAGTCAAAAAACCGATTGAGAAAAGTGAGGTAGCTGCAACTACTTCTAATACCAATGAAACAGAAGTTTCATCGGATAATGCCGCTAAGGGTGAAAATGCTAGTGAAAAAAGAGAACCGCAAAGAAACAATCCAAATCAAAAAAGAGAGCAGCATAAACCACAACAAAAAAACCAAAATCGCAAGCCCAACCCAAGGCCTCAAAACGAAAAGAAAAGCAGCAATTTTGATAAAGATTTAAAAAATCGCTACAAAGCACCAGAATTTGAATTTGATAGTATCATTGAAAGTGAAGGTGTTCTTGATATTATGCAAGATGGATATGGCTTTTTAAGATCGTCTGATTACAATTACCTATCATCACCAGATGATATTTATGTATCGCAATCTCAAATTCGACTTTTTGGCTTAAAAACAGGAGATACTGTTTTAGGAAATGTAAGACCTCCTAAAGAAGGAGAAAAGTACTTTCCGCTTATCAAGGTAAATAAGATAAATGGAATAGACCCAAAAATAGTACGTGACAGAGTTTCTTTTGAGCACTTAACACCGCTATTCCCTGATGAACGTTTTAAATTAGCTGAGCGACAGGCCTCTATCTCAACAAGAATTATCGATTTGTTCTCTCCTATAGGTAAAGGACAACGTGGTATGATTGTATCGCAACCTAAAACTGGTAAAACAATGTTATTAAAAGACATTGCAAATGGTATTGCCGCAAATCATCCAGAGGTATATCAAATTATATTATTAATTGACGAACGCCCAGAAGAAGTTACAGACATGCAACGTAATGTGCGTGGCGAAGTAGTAGCTTCTACTTTTGACAAAGAAGCAACGGAACACGTTCGTGTTGCAAATATTGTTTTAGAAAAAGCAAAACGTCTAGTAGAATGCGGGCATGATGTTGTTATTCTATTAGATTCCATAACACGTTTGGCAAGAGCTTATAATACAGTACAACCAGCTTCTGGTAAAGTATTAAGTGGTGGTGTAGATGCCAATGCATTACACAAACCAAAACGTTTCTTTGGTGCTGCCCGTAATATAGAAGGCGGCGGTTCGCTATCAATTATAGCTACAGCACTTACAGAAACTGGTTCTAAAATGGACGAAGTTATCTTTGAAGAATTTAAAGGAACTGGTAATATGGAATTACAGTTAGATCGTAAGATTGCCAATAGAAGAATATTCCCTGCTATTGATCTTACTTCTTCTAGTACACGAAGAGACGATTTATTATTAGATGAGTCTACTATACAGCGTATGTGGATTATGCGTAAGTATCTTGCAGATATGAACCCTGTAGAAGCAATGGAGTTTATTGAACAGCGTTTTAAACAAACTAAAAACAACGAAGAGTTTTTAATGACGATGAATCAATAAAATAAAAATCTAGTATTACTCAAAAGCCCAATAGTTAGCTATTGGGCTTTTTTTATTCATTTATTTAAGTAAAATAGTATCTTTAAACCAAGTTCCCCGCTTATTTTGAACAAATACATAAAAACCAATGAAGACAAATCAAAAATGGGGAATGCTATGCTTAACTCTTTTATTTTTAGCACTTAGCGCTTGTGCAGAAAAACCGAAAGAAAAGCCTCAAGGAGAAGAAAAAATAACAACAGCACCTAGTGGTATTATTTCTCTTGGCGAAGCAAAAATACTATGTGACAATTACGAAGATAGACGGATACAAGGTATCATTGATTTTGAACTAGCTCAAAATGAGTCTGAAGAAAAATTTATACCTACACAGTTTATTGATTTTGATTTTGAGACAATTAGGACGTATGTAAAATATGTAGAGCGCAAATCCAAAAAAGCAAAAGTAGCACCAGATAAGCTACGTATTTATTTAGGGAATTATGGAACGGACGGTAAAGACCCCAATAGAAATACGGTATTTGTTTTACCCACAGCAACAATTGATGGCAAGCATGGAGGTTTTTATATTGGTGCTAATGGTAATGCTAAACTAATTAGTTCCTATTGGAAAGAAAATGGGGTTGATACTGAACAAAAATCTAAAACCGATTTATCGCAGTCTAAGAATTTAAATCAGTATGGAAGTTTAATTTTAAATCGTGGAGGATCGGGACCCCCACCTCATACAGATTTTTAAAATGGATGAAAATTATTTATATCTATTTAAAGATTATTTTCTTCTTCTTATCTATCTTATCGCAATAGTATTTGCTATCGTCTACTATCGAAAATACCTAGACACTTGTTTACGTTATTTTCCTATCTTGATAGCCTACACGCTTTTTAATGAATCATTAGGTCATATGATTCGCTACTCTGACGACTTCGCATTGTGGGAGAATTACACCTTTGCCAACGACGTTATTTATAATATTTATGACCTATTTTATTATGGGTTCTTTTTCTATGTTTTTTACGTTTTAAATAGTGATAAAAAACAACAAAAAATGATTAAAATACTTTCTATAATCATTTTATGTGGATATATAATCGAATCATTTTACCATAATCCTCTTTTAGTAAGCCTCTACTATGCCACGTCTTTAGCTAGTTTTTCATTAGGTTTTCTTTCCTTAATGCATCTATGGTATATTTTAAAAAAACATCCTGAACATATGTATAGTAATCTAATGTTCTGGATTTCATTAGGGCTCATTATTTTTCATTTTATTTTTCCACCATTATTTTTAACTGGATACTTAGCTTCTCAAATTTGGTATGATTATAATATCAATTTTATCATTCGAATCATCATAATAATAATGTATTCTTTTTTCTGTATCGGTTTTTTTCGTTCTAGAAGAAGATCTTTTAGATAAAACACTGCTATAGTAGTATTAATAAGGGATAGTGAACAAGAAGTGGTTTTACTAAAAACAAAAAAGCCTCAACTTAAATAAGTTGAGGCTTTTTTAGTACTAGTTATGGTAATTACATTGCTGCAACCTTAACCATTAATTTGCTTTTTAAATTAGCCGCTTTATTAGAATGTATGATATTGCGTTTTGCTAATTTATCAATCATACTAACAACAGAAGGCAATAATGTTTCTGCAGCTTTCTTATCTTCTTCACTACGAAGTTTTTTAATTGCATTACGCACAGTCTTATGCTGATACTTGTTACGTAAACGTACTGCTTCGTTTCTTCTAATTCTCTTTAATGCCGACTTATGATTTGCCATTATCTTAATTTAAACTTGTAAACTAAATTGAAAAATATTTTTCAACCCAGTATATTAATACTTTTTATTCGTAGCCCGTAGGGGAATCGAACCCCTGTTACCAGGATGAAAACCTGGCGTCCTAACCCCTAGACGAACGGGCCATTTTGTCAATTTAGAGTTATAAACTAGCGTCTTGAGTTTTACTATTAACTCACAACGCTAAACTATTAACTCAAAAAGTAGCCCGTAGGGGAATCGAACCCCTGTTACCAGGATGAAAACCTGGCGTCCTAACCCCTAGACGAACGGGCCATTAT
>CAZLUS010000041.1:0-6791 GCA_964562775.1 uncultured Flavobacteriaceae bacterium
AGCCAGATGCCATATCACGAGCACCTATCTGTAATGGAATTAATAAGTTACTAAATGTACCACTTAAGCCAGCAGTAAGTACAAAGAATACCATAATGGTACCGTGCATAGTAATTAATGCTAAGTAGACATCGGCATCCATTACACCTTCTGGAGCCCATTTACCTAGTAATCCTTCGAAAATAGAAAAAGACTCTCCAGGCCATGCCAATTGCATTCTAAACATTAAAGACATTGCAATTCCAATGAAGCCCATAACTAAAACACCTGTAATAAGATATTGCTTAGCAATCATCTTATGATCTTGACTAAAGATGTATTTAGTTATAAAAGTTTCTTTATGATGATGTCCATGATCATCGTGTCCGTGATCGTCAACATGTGCGTTTGCTACTGCAGACATAATCGATTTATTTTTTTAATTTATTAATTCTTTTTATAGCCTTTATTGTAAGGGCAATACTGTCTGTGAAAATGTTTTTTGCGTCGCCATCCATGCGTCATACTCTTCTTGAGTTTCAACAACAATTTTCATCTGCATATTATAGTGAGAGGTTCCACATATCTTATTACAAAGTAAGATATAGTCAAACTCCCATGGTTCTGAATTAGGATTGCCATTAGCAGCTTTCTCTGCTCTTATAATATTTGTTCTTCTCACCTTATCTACCACATCTGGATTCAATCTCATTTGTTCCGTAGTAATTGTTGGCGTAAAAGAAAATTCTGTAGTCATCCCTGGCACACAGTTCATTTGCGCTCTAAAATGCGGCATATAAGCAGAATGTAATACGTCTTGTGAACGCATATAAAAATTAACCTTTCTACCTACAGGCAAGTGCAATTCTTTTACAATTACATCATCCGTTGCATTTGGGTCAGACTCGTCTAGACCCATAACATTAGCTCTATCAATGTCTATTAGGCGCACGCTTGCATCTCCCAACACGTTATCTGCACCACCGTATCTTGCCGTCCAGTTAAATTGTTGTGCATATAGCTCTACAACCATTGGGTCATCATCTTCATTAATATCCATAATATTTGTCCATGAATATAGACCCCAAATAATTAGACCCGCTAAAACAATAACCGGAATGATTGTCCAAATAAATTCTAAACGGTCATTATCTGCATAAAACAAGGCTTTTTTACCTTCTTCACCTCTATACTTGTATCCAAAATAATGAAGTAATGCCTGTGTAATAGTTTGTACAAAAAAGATTACTGCAAAAGACACCCACATTAGGTTATCATATCCTTGTCCGTGAGCAGAGGCTGCCTCTGGTAATAAGAACTTAGAATATTTAGCAAAGCTGAATATGGTAATGCCATATATAAAAATTAGAAAGGCAAATAATAAATACCCCTGATTTTTATTGTCATTATCGTTTGCAATTTGAGCTCTTGAAGCATCTGCTTGTAATTGCGATAATTCAAAGATTTTGCCCATTTGCCAGATTGCAATGGCTACTAAAACTAGAACTGTTAATGTTAATAATGTTGTCATTCTTTAACTTCTTTCGCTATCGATTTTTAGTAATGGAAATGCTTACTTTCCTCTATAAACGGGTTACGTTTTGGTGTTAAGTCTTCTTTGGTTAGGGCATTAAATACCCAGTATATAAATAAACCTCCAAAAAATAATATCCCTCCAATTTCTGGTATTCCTAAGTGCCAGTTTTTACCAACAGTAGCAGGCATTACCATATTGAAAATATCCATATAATGTCCAAATAATATTACTAAACCAGCCATTACTACAAACCAGTTAACTCGCTTGTAATCACTATTCATTAGAACTAGTACTGGAAATAAGAAATTCATTGCTAACATTCCAAAGAACGGTAGTTTGTAATCTTCAATACGTGTTACAAAGTATGTTACTTCTTCAGGAATATTTGCATACCATATTAACATAAACTGGCTAAACCATAGGTAAGTCCAAAAGATGCTAATACCAAACATAAATTTGGCTAAATCGTGAATATGGCTATTATTAACCTCCGGCAATAATCCCTTAGACTTAAGGTATATAGTAACTAATGCAATTACTGTTATACCAGAAACAAACATACTCGCAAATACATACCAACCAAATAAGGTACTAAACCAGTGTGGGTCTAAACTCATTATCCAATCCCAAGACATCATAGATTCTGAAATTAAATAGAACACTAAGAAACCAGCTGAGATTCTAAAGTTTAGTTTAAAATTTTTATTATCATCGGCTTTATCTTGAGCCAATGATAATTTTCTTGAATACTGTCTGTAAGCAATCCAACCTCCTAAAAAGATAGCCGCTCTTATTAAAAAGAATGTAGGGTCTAAATATCCCTTTTTTCCTTGTAGCAATTTATCGTGCGCTACTACTTCTGAATCCATCCACGTAAACAAGTGATTCATGTGCAGTGTAGACAATAATAAAATTACAAATACAATGATACCACCTGGCACTATATACGATGTAATACCTTCCATTACTCTAAATAATAATGGAGACCAACCTGCTTGTGCAGCTCTCTGAATCGCATAAAATGCAAGTACTCCTAAGGATATCATAAAGAAAAAGAATGCCGCTACATATAGTGCAGACCAAGGTCTATTTTTTAGTTGATCAAAAACATGTTTGTCATGAGCAGCGTCATGAGACCCCATTGCGTGGGAATCTCCATGTTCTTTATTCATACCATGTGCATCTGTTTCTGTTTTATGGCCAGATGCTTCCATATAATCTGCTTCATGTTCGGTGCCATGTGAAGCTGCTTCATCACCATGTCCTCCACCATGCCCATCATCATGAGCTGCAGCAACCATTTCTTTAGCTTCCTCAATAGTACTAGGCGTATTGATAAATCCTAATACTAAAAAAACAAAGCCTACTCCCATTGCCACTATGGAACCTATTTTTAATCTATTTGAAAACGTGTATCTCATTGTAGTTTTCTTATTTTGAAAGGTCTGCTTTTAATTTAATTACATATTCGGCTACTTGCCAAAGCTCTTCTTCACTACTCAATTGAGAAGCATAAGAACCCATAGAGTTTAAACCATAATACATTGTATGATAGGTACTCCCTACAGTAATATTTCTAGCAATGTCATTATAACTAGGCACCCCTAAAATTTTCTCTTGTTTCGCCAACCAGCCTTGTCCATCACCTTTGTTTCCATGGCAAATAGCACAATACACACCATACAATTCGGCGCCTTTAGCTAAATTTTGTTCTGTATTTAAAGAATCTAATGGACTTGCCATAACTCTTGCTAGTTCTTTACCTTCAGGTGAATTATCATATTCAAATGGCAACCAATTTCTTGAGATTGTATTTTCTGCAGGAAGCATCGCTTCTGTACCTTCAGGAAATAAACCATTTTCTACGCCTGCATAGGTTTCATAACCTACAGGCTCATACATATTTGGCATGTATTGGTAGTTAGGTGAATTCTTGTCTGCACAAGAAACCACACTAGTGACTAGCAATACTCCCATAATTATTTTTACGAATTGCTTCATGCTATTCATCCTTTTCTGTAACTGTTACTTCAATTGCTCCTGTATTCAGCAATAACTTTTTTAATTCACTTTCATTGCCATGCACACCAACTTCCATTAAAAAATGAGCATCGGTCGTTCTTTTATCAGGGTTTTCAGCTTTTTTAAATGGCCACATTCTACTTCTAAGGTAGAAGGTTATTACCATTAAGTGAGCTGCAAAAAACACTGTTAACTCAAACATAATAGGCACAAAAGCGGGCATATTTTCTAAATAACTAAAACTTGGCTTACCACCTATATCTTGTGGCCAATCTTCAATCATTATAAAATTCATCATAACAATGGCAACCGTTAACCCTAAACAGCCATACATAAAAGCGGTAATAGCTATTCTTGTGTCTTCTAAGCCCATCGCTTTGTCTAGCCCATGAACTGGAAAAGGGGTGTACACTTCTTCTATATGATGATGTGCCGCACGAACTTCTTTAACGGCATGCATCAATATGTCATCATCGGTGTAAACTGCATGTATTACTTTAGATGCCATAACTACTATTTGTTATTTAATTTTTTAGCCTGACCTGCCCAATCATCTCGTTGTGCACGACCAGGGAATTTTTCGGTTATTGAATCTAATAAATCATACTCGGCATTTGTCATTTTACTGACCTGACTAAATTTGTAAATCCCTATTTGATTCAATACTTTTTCCATTTGTGGGCCAACACCTTTTATTTTTTGTAATTGGTCTGCCGTATCTGTCGCTGCATTAAAGGAGCCTAATTTTTCCATTAAAGCAGATACTTTCTCATCTTTATTTCCTTGAACAGGAGCAGGAGCTGCAACAACTTTTTCTTTAGCAACACCTTTGCTAGGCATTTCATATAATGGCTTACCTGCGTCTCTTAATTTTTTATATTTAGAACCAGAAGATTTTAGAATCGATTTTACTTCTGCCTGTGCAATTACAGGGAAAGTTCTAGAATACAATAAGAACAATACAAAGAAGAAACCTATAGTTCCAATAAAAATTCCAATATCTACGAATGTAGGTGAGAACATAGTCCATGAAGATGGCAAGTAATCTCTATGCAATGATGTTACGATAATTACAAAACGCTCAAACCACATTCCTATATTTACAACAATGGAAATAAAGAAAGAGAACATGATACTGGTACGTAACTTTTTAGACCACATAAATTGTGGAGAGAATACATTACAGGTCATCATTGCCCAGTATGCCCACCAGTAAGGTCCTGTAGCTCTATTTAAGAAGGCATATTGCTCATATTCTACCCCAGAATACCATGCAACAAAAAGTTCTGTTATGTATGCACAACCTACAATAGAACCCGTTATCATAATAACAATGTTCATTAATTCTATATGTTGTACTGTAATATAATCTTCTAAGCTACATACTTTACGCATAATGATTAGCAGTGTATTTACCATGGCAAAACCAGAGAAAATAGCTCCTGCCACAAAGTATGGTGGAAATATCGTTGTATGCCAACCTGGTATAACCGACGTAGCAAAATCGAATGATACAATGGTATGTACAGAAAGTACTAATGGTGTAGCCAAACCTGCTAAAACCAATGAAACTTCTTCAAAACGTTGCCAGTCTTTAGCTCTACCCGACCAACCAAAACTTAAAAGACCGTATATTTTCTTCTGAAATGGCTTCACAGCTCTATCTCTAATCATTGCAAAATCTGGCAATAAACCTGTCCACCAGAATACAAGTGATACTGATAAATAAGTAGAGATTGCAAATACATCCCAAAGTAAAGGCGAGTTAAAGTTTACCCATAATGACCCAAATTGATTTGGAATTGGCAATACCCAATACGCCAACCAAGGACGACCCATATGTATAATTGGAAATAAACCTGCCTGTATTACAGAGAAAATGGTCATCGCCTCTGCAGAACGGTTAATTGCCATTCTCCATTTTTGACGGAATAACAAGAGTACTGCTGAAATTAATGTACCGGCATGACCAATACCTACCCACCAAACAAAGTTGGTGATATCCCAAGCCCAGTTAACTGTTCGGTTTAATCCCCAAACTCCAATACCAGTAGAAACGGTATAAATAATACAACCAAGACCCCAAAGAAAAGCTACTAGAGCAATGGTAAAAACAATCCACCAGTGCTTGTTGGCCTTTCCCTCAACTGGACGTGCTATATCGACAGATACATCGTGATAGCTTTTATCGCCAAGAACTAGAGGTTTTCGTATAGGTGCTTCGTAATGCGACGCCATATTAGCTAATTCTAATTTTTATTATTTATTGTTGTTAAGCTTCGTTAGTGTTTCTCACTTTTACATGATAGAACACATTTGGTTTTGTACCAACATGCTCCAATAAGTGATACATTCTATCATCTTCTTTTAACGCAGCTACTTTACTTTCTTTATCGTTAATGTCACCAAACACCATCGCACCGCTACTACAAGCTGCAGAACATGCCGTTTGGAATTCTTCATCTTTTACTGGGCGACCATCTCTTTTTGCATCTAAAATAGATCTTTGTGTCATTTGAATACACATAGAGCATTTTTCCATTACACCTCTTGAACGCACATTAACATCTGGGTTGATAACCATCTTACCCAAGTCATTGTTCATGTGATAATCAAACTCGTCGTTATTATTATATAAGAACCAGTTAAATCTTCTTACTTTATACGGACAGTTGTTTGCACAATATCTTGTACCCACACATCTGTTATATGCCATATGGTTTTGACCTTGACGACTATGCGCTGTTGCAGCAACAGGACATACCGTTTCACAAGGTGCGTGATTACAATGCTGACACATTACAGGCTGAAAAGCTACTTGTGGATTTGCAGATGGGCTTTCCATTTCGCCAAAACCACCTAAAGAACCATTATCACCCCAAAGGCCATCCATGCTTTCTTTCTTCTCATTATCACCTTCAAAGGTTTCTTCAGAAGAATAATACCTATCTATACGCAACCAGTGCATATCACGTGAGCGACGAATTTCTTCCTTACCAACTACAGGCACATTATTTTCTGCATGGCATGCAATAACACATGCACCACAACCCGTACAAGCGTTTAAGTCAATTGATAAATTAAAATGATGCCCAATTGAACGATCAAATTCTGTCCATAAATCTACTGAGGTAGCTGGCACTTCTTGATGATCTAAAGAAACCACTGGAACAGGATTCCAATCGTGGTGGTCTTTTGTATTAAAAATTTCTAAGGTTGTTTCTTTAATAATATCTCCACGCCCCATTAAGGT
>CAZLUS010000041.1:6891-17562 GCA_964562775.1 uncultured Flavobacteriaceae bacterium
ACAACACCATTAAAAACACCGTCTTGCAGAGCTTTATTCCAACTAGCTCCGTTTAAAATTGATGCTTTCCAGTTTTCTTTAATATAATTGTAGTATGTTTTATCACTACCCATCCAAGTTAAAAGAGAGGATTGAAACTGTCTTGTATCAAACAATTCTCTAATTGCGGGTTGCATTAAGCTGTAGCTTCCTTTTTTCATCTCAAGATCACCCCAAGATTCTAAATAATGTGATGCAGCAGCTATATTATTTACAGCTTGAGCAGTTTCGTCATTACTAAATGAAGAACTTACCGTTAATGCTACTTTAGTTAATGCTTCTTTAAATTCTGTTGCATTTGGCAAAGAATATACAGGGTTTACTCCATCAATTAATAAAGCACCAACCTTTCCAGCATTCATATCTGCTATAAGTCTGTTTACTTTAGCAGTATTTCCGTTACGTATGTATTTAGGGCTTCTTACATCAAAAGCCTCACTTTGTAATAGTTTATTTATAGCCAGTACAACAGCTTGTGCGTTCTCATCATTTAAACCACAAACAACTACTGCTTTTCTACCTGCTTTTCTAACTTCTTTTGCTATTTGAGCAACTACAGCATCAACATCTGAACTACCGCCCGCAACGTTGCTTCCGTTTAATTTTCCGTATAGTTTAGCTAAAGCCACTTTTAATTGCGATGGCTTCATTGGAACACGTCTATCTGCATTTGCTCCAGTTAAAGACATATTAGACTCTAAATGGATATGTCTAGACATTTTACCATGATGTGGCACTTTCATCTTAGCATAACCAGAATCATAACCACCACCTTGCCAATCAGCAAGAAAATCTGCAGCAAAAGACACTATAAGCTCTGCTTTATCAAAATGATAATCAGCTAAGGCTCTTTCTCCATAAGCAGCTTCAAAAGCATTTAATGCAGCATCTTCTGAAATAGCATCGTAAACCACATGATTTACATTACCATAAACAGCAGAAAACTCTTCTATTATTTTATGTGTAGTAGGACTTGCATAGGTCTGTGTTAATAAAGCAATTTGCTTTCCAGATTTTTTTGCAGCGGTAAGACCCCCTTTTATTCTATTATCTAAATCTGCCCATGATATAGCTTCGCCATTTGCAGTTGGCCCTTGAATACGGGAACTATCATACAAACTAAGAACAGACGCATTAACTCTTGCATTGGCAGACCCATTAACTTTAGCTCTGTCGTTATTTTCAATCTTAATTGGACGTCCCTCACGAGTTTTTACTAAAATATTAGCAAAATCGTACCCATCTGCTATAGCTGTAGCATAATAGTTTGCTACTCCAGGAACAATATTTTCTGGCTGTACTACATAAGGAAGTGATTTATGCACTGGCCCTTCACATGCAGCTAAAGAAGCTGCCGCTGTACTAAAACCAACATATTTTAAAAAGTCTCTTCTATTTGTAGCTGTTCCAGACAATGTTTCTTTATCGCCCAAAAACTCATCAACAGGAATTTGCTCTGTAAATTCGTTTTGTTTTAGCGTCTCAACAATGGAATCGTTCGGATTTAACTCCGCTTCACTTTTCCAATATTTTTTGTTTGATGCCATATGCTTTATTGAAATAACTTCTTTTTATTAATAGTGACATTTACCACACTCCAAACCACCCATTTGAGCGGCTGTCAACTTCTCTACTCCGTATTTCTTAGAAAGTTCTTCATGGATTTTTGCATAATATGCATTATCCTGAACTTGAACCTCAGTCTCTCTATGACAGTTAATACACCATCCCATTGTTAGTGGAGAAAATTGATACATAACTTCCATTTCTTCTACTGGACCGTGACAGGTTTGACATTCTATTTTACCTACAGTAACGTGTTGCGAATGATTAAAATATGCAAAGTCTGGAAGGTTATGAATTCTGACCCATTCTACTGGTTGCGATTTTCCTGTATATTTTTGATTCTCTTCATCCCACCCTACAGCTTTGTATAATTTTTTAATTTCTTTAGTGTAGAATTCATTTGTGTAACCAGCGGCTAAATCTCCTTCAATAGACGACCCGTCAGGAGCACCTGAATATGAATTGATATTCTTATGACAGTTCATACACACATTTAAAGAAGGAATTCCTGAGTGCTTAGAAACTCTCGCAGAAGAGTGACAATATTGACATTCAATTTTATTTACTCCAGCATGTATTCTATGTGAATAATGTATAGGTTGCACTGGCGCATAACCTTGATCTATACCAACTTGCGACATCCAACTATACGCAAAATAAGCACTCCCTAATAAAAGTACGATTACAGAACAAAAGATTAAAAATTGATTTTGTACAAAAGCTTTCCATATTGGTGTGCTTTTTTCTGCTCCTTCTTTTACTACTTGAACGCCGTTAGCCTCTGCAATTTTTCTTAGCGTTTTGTTTACCAAGAAAAGCATTATCACCAACAAACCAAAAACAAGAGCAAGAGCCCCTAATATGATTTCATTTGAGATTCCACCTGCATCTCCACCACCAGGAGGCACGGGGTCAATAATTATCGGCGGTTTCTTTGGTGGAGCTGCCGTATAGGCTAATATATTATCTATATCCTCGTTTGAAAACGTTGGAAACGCCGTCATAGCAGACTGATTGTATTCTTTATAAATCTTATTTGCATAGGCATCTCCAGAAGCAATTACACCTGCACTATTTTTTATCCATGCGTAAAACCATTCTTTATCTAAACCTTCATCTTCTCCTAATCTTGCTTCTACCTTTTCTAATGCAGGTCCTGTCATTTTTCTATCTAAAGCATGACAAGCTGCACAATTCTGATTAAAGAGTTGTTTACCTGCAACTGGATCACCACCTAAATCTGCAGATGATGTTTCTACAGCTGCCTCGGCAGTCGCTTCTTGAGCGTATGTTTGAAGTGAAAATAGCTGAAAAGCTACTAATAGACTAAGACCTAAAAAACTTGAAAATTGAACGCGGTTTAAAACCTTTCTCATGTTATTATAATTGGTATCAAATATTTGGCATGATTTTTACTACTGATATTGTGAGAGTTAGCTTTTCATGCACCAAATCGATGACAAAAATACGACACAGTTAGCTTTTTTTAAATGTTAAGGTATTTATAATATCTAATTTATAAACATTCTAAATAAGCAATGAGTATTTTGTTTAAAATAGAAAAAATTACATTTGTATCACTAAAATAAACACTACAGCTCACTAAAATAAACACTACAGCGAAAAATATATGAAAACACTTAAATTCACTGTTTTTTTAGTTATTGCTACATTTTCTTGTTATGCCCAAGAAGGAACAATAACTATTGACCAAAACCCAAAAATAGAACAGCTTGTAGATATCTATAAAGAGACTAATAAAAACTCTGGATACTACCAAATACAAGTTGGGTTTGGAAGTAATGAATACGCACAAAACTTAAAATCTAAAATTGAAATTGATTTTCCGGGATGGTTTTCTAAAATTGATTTTAAGCAACCTACCTATCGTGTTAGATTAGGGAAGTTTAAGACTAAAATAGAAGCTCAAAGAAAACTTATTAAAGTGAGAAAAAAGTATCCAAACGCATTTCTTTTACCTCAAAAAATTAATTCTTAAGCTAAATTATTTAAGTTTCTTTTTTACAGCCACTTCTTGGAATGCTTCTACAATATCATTTTCTTTAATGTCATTGTAATTTTTTATTTGCAATCCACAATCATAACCTTTAGCAACTTCTTTGGCATCATCTTTAAAACGTTTTAAAGAAGCCAATTCTCCTGTGAAAATTACCACTCCGTCACGGATAAGTCTTATCTGAGAATTTCTAAATATTTTTCCATTGGTAACCATACAACCTGCAATAGTTCCAATTTTAGAGATTTTAAAGGTTTCTCTTATTTCGGCAGTTCCAGTAATTTCTTCCTTAATTTCTGGAGAAAGCATACCTTCCATAGCGTCTTTCAAGTCATTGATAGCCGCATATATAATAGAATACATTCTAATATCGATTTCTTCCTTATCGGCAATATCGCGTGCATTACCCATTGGTCGCACGTTAAACCCTATTATTATAGCATCTGAAGCACTTGCTAATAATACATCTGATTCTGTAATTGCACCTACACCTTTGTGTATTATATTTACTTGAATCTCATCTGTAGATAATTTCTGGAAAGAATCTGTTAATGCTTCAACAGAACCATCAACATCACCTTTTAATATAATATTTAACTCTTGGAAATCACCCAAAGCAATACGCCTTCCAATCTCATCAAGTGTAATATGCCTTTGTGTTCTTACAGACTGTTCTCGCTGTAATTGTGAACGCTTTGTTGCAATTTGCTTAGCTTCTCGCTCATCTACTAACACATTAAATTTATCTCCTGCTTGTGGAGCACCATCTAAACCTAAAATAGATACTGGAGTTGCTGGACCAGCTTTTTTTATGGTTTTGCCACGTTCATCTTGCATAGCTTTAACCTTACCACTAGTAGTACCAGCAAGCACATAATCTCCTACTTGTAGTGTTCCAGCCTGCACTAAAATTGTAGAAACATAACCTCGTCCTTTATCTAAGAATGCTTCAATAACGGTTCCGTTGGCTTGTTTATCTGGATTAGCTTTAAGCTCTAATAATTCTGCTTCAAGCAATACTTTTTCTAATAAGTCATTTACACCTTGACCTGTCTTAGCAGAAATATCGTGAGATTGTATTTTACCCCCCCAGTCTTCTACCAATAAGTTCATCTGTGCTAAACTTTCTTTTATCTTATCTGGGTTTGCAGTTTCTTTATCTACCTTATTTATTGCAAAAACTATAGGAACATCTGCTGCTTGAGCATGACTAATAGCTTCCTTTGTTTGCGGCATAATGTCATCATCTGCAGCAACCACAATAATAGCAATATCTGTTACTTGAGCACCTCTAGCTCGCATAGCCGTAAAAGCTTCGTGACCTGGAGTATCTAAGAATGCTATTTTTTGACCATTCTCTAAGGTAACCCCATACGCACCTATATGCTGCGTGATACCTCCACTTTCTCCAGCTATTACATTTTCTTCTCTAATATAATCTAGTAAAGATGTTTTTCCGTGATCCACGTGACCCATTACAGTAACAATAGGTGCACGAGGTTTTAAATCTTCAACTGCATCTTCTTCTACCTCAATAGATTCTTCGATATCTGCAGTAACAAACTCTACTTCATAACCAAATTCTTCTGCAACAATAGTCAGTGTCTCTGCATCTAAACGTTGGTTCATTGTAACCATCATTCCTAAAGACATACATGCAGAAATAATATCTGTGGTAGATACATCCATCATGGTTGCCACCTCATTTGCAGTAACAAACTCTGTTACTTTTAACAGCTTGTTTTCTAATTCTTGCTGCTCAAGATCTTTTTCTGTTTGTTGACGGTGTTGATCTCTTTTATCTCTACGGTACTTAGCGCCTTTACCTTTTTTAGATTTACCTTGAAGCTTCTCTAAAGTTTCTCGAACTTGTTTTTGTACTTCTTCTTCGGTAGGCTCTACTTTCGGTGTTGAATTAGGTCTTTGTCCTCCTCTATTTCTAGCAGCAGGCCCTGTTCCTTTTTGTCTAGGAGCACCGGGCCCCTTATTATTGCTTACAATTCTCTTTCTTCGCTTTTTGCGATCAGCGGCAGCATCTGTTTTCTTAGGCTCTTCCTTCTTTTTCTTAGGCTTTTCAAATTTTGCTAAGTCAATTTTATCACCTGTAATCTTTGGCCCAGATAACTTTTTATACTGTGTTTCTATAGCTTCTGCCGGTTCAGTTGGTTCTCCATCAACTCCAGCCTCTTCATCTTTTGAAGATTTAGCTTCCTTTTCTTTTACTGGAGGCTCATCTTTTATAGCTTCTTCTTTAGCTTCCTTTTTTGCTGCTTTTTTAACTACCGGTTCTTCTTTAACTTCCTCTACTGGGGTTTCAATTTCAGACTTTTCTTCTACTGCTTCTGGTTTTTTGTCTAAATCAATTTTACCAACAGTCTTAGGGCCAGAAAGTTCAGCTTTAGCTTTAATAACATTATCCGAGGATGCTTGTCGTTTTTCTCTAGCTATTCTGCGCTCTTCCTGTTCACTTTCTAAACGTAACCGTAGCTCTTCTTTCTCTTTTTGCTTAACTTCTGCTACTTCTTTAGAAGCAACTTTTTTACTCTTATCTGTTTGAAATTCATCCAACAGGACTTGGTATACCTCATCTGTAATTTTAGTTGTTGGTCTTGCCTCAATATCATGACCTTGAGAAGCTAAGTGATCAACAGCTCTATCCAATGAGATATTTAATTCCCTTAGAACTTTATTTAATCGTATTGTTGGATTTCCTGCCATAAATAGTTTCCTATTCCTTTATAATTCGTGCAAATATAATCTAATCTTCAAACTCTAATTTAAGAATACGAACTACTTCAGCAACTGTTTCTTCTTCTAAGTCTGTTCGCTTAATTAAATCTGTAATATCTTGCTCTAACACACTACGTGCTGTATCAAGACCTATCTTTTTAAATTCTTCAATAATCCATGCATCTATTTCATCAGAGAATTCTGTTAATTCAACATCTTCTTCAACACCTTCTCTAAATACATCTATCTCATAACCAGTCAATTGACCAGCTAATCTAATATTATGACCTCCACGACCAATAGCCTTAGAAACTTCTTCTGGTTTTAAATACACCTGAGCTGTCATTTTCTCATCATTCAACTTTACAGATGATACACGGGCAGGGCTTAATGCTCTAGTTACCATTAATTGTGGATTATTAGTCCAATTAATAACATCTATATTTTCGTTACCTAATTCACGAACAATACCATGAATTCTAGAACCTTTCATACCCACGCATGCTCCAACAGGGTCAATTCTATCATCATAAGAATCTACAGCTACTTTTGCTTTTTCTCCTGGGATTCTAACCGCTTTTTTAATCGTAATTAAACCATCAAAAACTTCTGGAATTTCCTGAAAGAATAACTGTTCTAAAAACTTAGGTGCAGTTCTAGACATTATAATAGAAGGCTTATTTCCTTTTAATTCTACACTTTCTATAACACCACGTACATTATCCCCTTTTCTAAAGAAATCTGAAGGAATCTGCCTGTCTTTAGGCATAATTATTTCATTGCCTTCATCATCTAATAGTATAACCACTTTATGACGAATATGATGCACCTCAGCAGTATAAATCTCACCTTCTAGGTCTTTAAACTGCTTGTATATTGTTGTGTTATCGTGTTCATGGATTTTAGAAATTAAATTCTGACGTAGCGCTAGAATAGCACGTCTTCCTAAATCCATAATTTTAACCTCCTCTGACACATCTTCACCTACTTCAAAATCAGGCTCAATTTTACGTGCTTCGGTTAGTGAAATTTCTTCATTTGGTTCTTCTACTTCACCGTCTTCAACAACGATTCGGTTTCTCCAAATTTCTAAATCTCCTTTATCTGGATTTATAATGATATCAAAATTATCATCAGAACCAAACTTCTTCTTTAAGGCATTCCTGAAAACATCTTCCAAAATTGCCATTAATGTTACTCTATCAATAAACTTATCATCCTTAAACTCCGAAAAGGATTCAATAAGCGCCATGTTTTCCATGCTGGTCTACATTTAAAATTTTAATACAACTTTTGCTTCTTTTATATCAGAAAAAACAATCTCTTCTTTTTTCTGCACTGTGTGCTTACCCTTACCTATTGGTTTAGGTTCGCGAGCTTTCCATTCTAATGCAATAAACACATCTGTAACTGCTGTAAGGTTTCCTTCAAATGTGGCATTTAAAGTTTTAACCTCAAGCTTTCTACCTATATTTTTTTTATACTGACGGGGAAGTTCTAAAGGTGTTGTAGCACCCGCAGAAGTTACTTCCAAAGAAAAATCTTCTTCTTCTCTATCTAAATTATGTTCAATCCCTCTACTAATAGCCATACAATCACTTAGGCTAACTCCATCATCCCCGTCTAAAATCACTCTTATTTTATTACCTGCATCAATAGTAAAGTCTATTAAAAATAGCGATTTATTTTCTGTCAATGCATTATCTAAAAGCGTTCTTACTTTATCCTTAAACATAAATCTTAGTACTAAAAGAGGGGACTCGAAGTCCCCTCATGAATACTTAATATCCGCTCAGTGAGGCAAATATACAATGAATTATATATTTTGCAAAATCTACTTTAAAACAAAAATAGCAATCGCTTATCGAAACTGTATGAAACAAACTTTTGCTTACTTTATTTTTTGAATAAAAAATCCCGATACAATAGCATCAGGATTATTAATCTTATGTTGGCCTACTAGGACTCGAACCTAGAACGACTGGACCAAAACCAGCTGTGTTGCCAATTACACCATAGGCCATTATCAATAAGAGCGTGCAAATTTATAACAAACTTTTGTTTCAGCAAACAAATTTCACCACAATATAGAATTAATACTACGCAATTTTCATGTTAAAGGTTTTTAAAAAATACCTACACATCTCTTTTTTATTTGGTAATTTCGCTGCAATCAGTAAACCGTACTTCATGTTTGCAAAAAAATTTGAGAAATGGGACACTATTTTAGGTTGGGTCGCTTTTTCAATTGCTTTTATCACTTATGCATTAACCGTTGAACCCACAGGTAGTTTTTGGGATGCCGGTGAATATATTACTACATCTGCAAAACTTCAAGTAGGTCACCCACCAGGGGCACCTCTTTTACAAATGATTGGAGCTTTCTTTTCTATGTTTGCTTTTGGTGATACTAGCAAAGTTGCCTTAATGGTAAATGCTGTTTCTATAGTTTCCAGTGCTTTTGCCGTTCTTTTTATGTTCTGGACAATTACTAACCTTACTAGAAAATTAGCATCAAAAAAATCTAAACTTTCTAATAATAATGCACTTGCAATTTTAGGAAGCGGTTTAGTTGGTTCTTTAGCTTTCACTTTTTCTGATAGCTTTTGGTTTAATGCTGTAGAAACAGAAGTATATGCCATGGCAAGTTTAATTATGGCGCTTTTGCTTTGGTTAGGTTTAAAATGGACAGACAATCTAGAAGATGCAAGAGGAAATAAATGGTTGCTTCTTATATGTTTTGTAGTAGGCCTTACATTTGGTATACAATTTATGGGCTTCTTGGCTATTCCATCAATAGGGCTCCTTTTCTATTTTAAAAAATACAAAAAGACCAATGTCAAAAACTTTTTGATAGCCAATCTTTTAGTGGTAGCTGTTTTAATGTTGGTGTATAAATTTTCACTCACCTATGTGCTTAAAATATTTGGCTGGGGAGAGGTTTTCTTTATTAACGAAGTAGGTCTACCGTTTAATTCGGGGACTATTATTATAGGACTCTTATTTCTTGCCGTATTCTATTTTGCATTGCGCTACACTAGAAGAAACAACTACCAGACCGCAAATACTATTGTGCTTTGCTTTATGTTTTTGATTCTTGGCTTTTCTTCTTGGCTAATGTTGCCTATTAGAGCAAATTCACAAACTGTAGTAAATGAGAACAATCCTGAAGATGCAAGGTCTTTATTAGCTTATTACAATCGTGAGCAATACCCAGGTGTTGAAAGTCCTTTTTATGGCGCTTATTATTCTGATACTTTTGCGCCATCTGGAGATGATGTAGATGACAAGCCCAAATATGAGAAGGATAGAAAACTAGGCAAGTATGTTATTGTAAACAAATACAAAAATGCCATTCCGGGTCCTAATAAAAAACATACCGGTATTTTACCCCGTCTATGGAGTGACCAACATGCAGAAAATTACATGCGTTATTTTGATAGACTAGAGTTTAAAATTAAACCAAGATATATCTCTGATACGCAACTACGTGATGCTGTAAAACAATTTAGAGATTTAGAAGCTCAAGGAGAAATAGACACTGAACAATACATTCAGTTTCTAAGAAGTTTTAGTGATTATATTGATGTACAGCCACCAAGCCTATGGCAAAACGTTAAATACATGTTCGACTTTCAATTTGGATATATGTATATGCGTTATTTTATGTGGAACTTTGTGGGTAGACAGAATGATGTTCAAGGACGATACGATGATAATGGGCAATGGCTTAGCGGAATTACATTTATAGACAGTATTAGATTAGGAAGTCAAGAAAACCTACCTAATGAAGTATTAGATAATAAAGCTAGAAATACCTATTTCTTTTTACCACTACTTTTAGGAATAATAGGTCTTGTTTTTCAAATATCTAAAAACCCAAAACAATTTTGGGTATTTTTTGTATTCTTTATGTTTACAGGTATAGCTATACAATTTTATACCAATCCCTATGTGTTTCAACCCAGAGAAAGAGATTACTCTTTAGTAGGTTCTTTTTATATTTTTGCTATTTGGATTGGAATAGGTGTTTTTGGGCTCTTTAAAGAGCTTAAAAAGCTATTAAAACCAAAACTATCTGCACCATTAGTTACCACGTTATGTATTCTTGCCGTGCCTTTACTAATGGCCTACCAAAATTGGGATGACCACGACCGTTCTAATAGGTATACTGCAAATTCTACTGCAAAAGCATATTTGGCTTCTTGCCAAGAAGACGCAGGATCCATACTGTTTACCATAGGTGATAACGACACCTTCCCCTTATGGTACGTTCAAGAAATTGAAGAATACCGAACCGATGTTAGAGTGATAAATAC
>CAZLUS010000042.1:0-6237 GCA_964562775.1 uncultured Flavobacteriaceae bacterium
ACTAACCACTAACCACTAACCACTAACCACTAACCACTAACCACTAACCACTAACCACTAACTAATGTTTCGCCGTATTAATCTCTATCCAGTAACCATCTGGGTCTTGAATATAAATTTGTTTAACTCCATCGCTTCTATCAGTGACAGAACCTTTTTGTCCTGGCCAATTGTAAAAATCTACTTCATTAGCAATTAAGTGCTCTATCATTAACTCTAAATTTTGCGTAGATAGGCATAAATGGATGCTTTTGTCTTTCTTAAATTCAATGATATCTTTCTTGATTAAATGTAATTGCGAATTTTCTCTAACCTGAAACCAACGAAAACCTGGTTTTTTATCTGGATGCGGAATTTCTTTTAGCTTTAAAATATCTCTATAAAAATCTCCAGTTTTGACTAGGTCGGTTACTACTAAAGATTGATGGTCAAAATAAAAATCAAAATCTTTGGAGGCTACAAATTGTGTTTCTAAATAGGTTTGCTCCCAGTTTCCATTGGTATAACTACCTACTTTAAAATTATAGGTGTTTTCATTAAGGTATTCCCAAGCGTCTGTTAGTATTGCACCATTATATTCGTACTGATAGTACATATTTTTACCTTCTACATTCACAGTGCCTTCTGTAATGCCGCCAAAAACATCGAACTCCCAAAATTTAATGGATTTACTAGTAGGGTCGTATTTACGGATACCGTTATTACGATTACCATAAGTGCTTTGTTCCTTATTGGTGTATCCCTTAGATTTAGTTAATACGGCATTTTTTTCAGAGGAATAGCTAAAGTCAATCTCTTGTTTAAATTTTGAGCCATCTCCCCAAGTTCCTTCGGCTTTCCATGTTTTACCTATTAAATTGTCAAAAGCAGAAATTGTATTCTCTTGTGCATGTAGGGTACTTATAAAAAAGGGAATTAAAAATAGTGTTATTATGAGTTTATCTTGTAAGTTCTTCAATCTGTTTCTGTATTTTATCAGCTTCTGCATATTTAGTATCACTCTCGCTTCTATTTGTTTTAGAAAGGTCAAAAGCGTCTTTCATTAGCTTTTTATATTGCCCTTGTAATTTTTCTAGTTCTGTTTTCTTTTTAAATAATCCGAACATCAATTTTTAATTTTTTCCTATTGGTGGCGGACCATCTATCATAGGCTCATAGACTTCATCCCCTTTACGTGTTTTAAATTCTTCTTTAACTTTAGTGACTAGCTTTGGATTTTCAAAAAGGTCAACCATAGTCATTCCCATTGCTTTAGCAGCATAAGCCATCCCTTTATGCCCAATGCTCATTCCACCACAAGCAACTACAGCCCAAGAATGCCAAGGTGTGTCTTTAGGAGCTACGGTTACACTTAAATTTATATTAGGTACATTCCAGCTTACATCACCTACATCAGTAGAACCACCGCCAGGGTTCTTTTCTGTTTCTTTTAGCGGATTTATTTTACTATCCATACCTACTTGTTCTTTACCAGTAGCTTTTTGTATGGCTTTACCAAAAGCAGTTTCCTCTTCTGTGTAGGTTATAGGACCAAGTAATTCTAAATTCTTTTGCATGATTTCACCTCCAGAGCGATTGACTAGGGTTTCGTATATACCAGAAACTAAAGAGATTTTATAATCTACATTAGCCATAATAGCAGCGCCTTCAGCCATTTTTTTAACACGCTCGTAAGTAGGGAGCATTACCTTTCGTTTAGGATCTCTTACTCTTACCCATAACTTAGAATAATCTGGAACTACATTTACAACTTGCCCTCCGTCTTGTATATGGTAATGTATTCTAGAGGTTGGTAAAATATGCTCGCGGTAATAATTTATACCCGTTGTGTAAATTTCTAAAGCATCAGAAGCACTTCTACCATTCCATGGGTCGGCAGATGCATGTGCTGCTTGTCCGTAAAATTCAACAATAAAATCTATTAAAGACAATCCACTTTGTACATCAGCTTCAATATTAGCCCCGGGGTGCCAGCTTATATTTACATCTACGTCGCTCCAAAGGCCAGCTTCAACCATCCATACTTTTGCAAAGAATTTTTCTTCGGCAGGTGTACCTAAGAATTTTACAGTTCCTTTTATTTTACCTTTTTCCATCAATTCTTTAACTGCAATGGCTGCACCTAAACTAGATGTTCCAAACATATTGTGTCCACAACCATGACCTGGAGCGTCTTCATTTAAAGGTTCTTTAGTAGGTGATGCTTTTTGCGATAAGCCCGGTAAGGCATCAAATTCACCAAGAATGCTTATAACTGGCTTTCCTGAACCATAGGTAGCAGTGAATGCCGTGGGAATATCTGCAACACCTCTAGTAACGGTTAAGCCATTTTTTTCTGCATAATCTGCAAGAATACGAGAAGATTCACTTTCGTTGAAAGCAGTTTCTGCCAGCGCCCAAATAGAATCGCTAATTTTTATCAATTCTGATTCGTGTTTTTCAATAGAACTTATAATTGATTTTTTGCTATTGCTTAGCTTTTGACCTAAGACACTAATGGATACAAAAAGGGCAAATAATAGGATTACTTTTTTCATTTTGATTACAAATTGGTTTATTAATCTCTAAAGTAATGAAAAAAGTATTAGCTAAGCGCTTCTTTATAAGTTTGTAAGCATCTTTCCCTAGCCATTTTATGGTCTACCATTTTTGTAGGATAAGTAAGTTCTTGAAGTTCAGGCACCCACTTGTTTATATATTCTTTTTGTTTATCAAACTTGTCTACCTGAGTCATAGGGTTAAAAATTCTAAAATAAGGAGCTGCATCTACACCGCTACCAGCAGCCCATTGCCAATTTCCCACATTAGCACTCATATCGTAATCTAATAGCTTTTGGGCAAAATAAGCTTCGCCCCAACGCCAATCTATAAGAAGATGTTTGCATAGAAAACTTGCGACTAGCATTCGTACACGATTATGCATAAATCCAGTAGCGTTTAATTCCCGCATACCTGCATCAACAAGGGCATAACCTGTGTTTCCATTTTTCCATTTTTCAAAATCAGCTTCGTTGTTTCGCCATTTAATACGGTCATATTTTGGCTTAAATGCTTTTTTATGCGTGTGTGGAAAATGCCAAAGAATTTGCATAAAAAATTCACGCCAAATAAGTTCATTCCAAAACACTTCATTGTCTTTTGAAATAGCTTTTTTAAGTATTTTTCTAACCGATACTGTTCCAAAGCGCAAATGAGATCCTAATCTAGAAGTGCCTTTTTCTATAGCAGGAAAATCTCGTGTATCCTTATAGTTTTTAATTAAATCGCGAGTAACAGTATAATCCGCAACTTGTATTATAGCTTTTTTAAAACCAATATCTTTTAAAGTTAGATTTGGGAGCTTTGTATTTTTAATAAAGTTGGCTGTGTTTGGTTGATAATCTACCAAATGAATAGCTGGATTAAACTTCTCTTTCCATTTGTTTTTATATGGGGTATAGACCACGTAGGGGTTTCCATCTCCTTTTACAATTTCATTTTTTTCAAAAACGACTTGGTCCTTAAAGGTTTTAAAACCAATACCTTTTTCATTTAAAAAAGTGTTGACTTTTTTATCTCTTACCAATGCATAAGGCTCATAGTCATGATTGGTAAAAACAGTTTCAATGGTATAAGTTGTACTTAATTTATTAAAAATTGCAATAGGATTACCATGATATATAGCGATAGAACTCTTAGCTTTAGATTGTAATTCTTCTCTAATTAATTGTAATTGTTGGTATATAAAACTTACTCGGGCATCATTTTTAGGAAGCTGGTCTAAAATTTCAACATCAAAAATAAAAATAGGAAGAACAGGGGTGTTACTTTTTAATGCGTGGTATAGACCTACATTATCTTCTAACCGTAAATCTCTTCTAAACCAAAATAGAGTTACTTTATCGGGCATTAATTTATATTTAGAGTGGAAATACCTCCATCAACACCAATATTTTGTCCAGTTAACCAGGAGCTTTCATCTTTTAAAAGGAAACAAGCTAGA
Organism: uncultured Flavobacteriaceae bacterium; assembly: GCA_964562775.1. GTDB lineage: Bacteria > Bacteroidota > Bacteroidia > Flavobacteriales > Flavobacteriaceae > Croceitalea. The sequence continues at coordinate 3,983 of CAZLUS010000042.1, forward strand.
TTTGAAATGTCTTTTGCTGTCCCCACTCTTTTTAAGGGGTGACGATTATTCATTAATTCTTTTTTCTTATCATTATTCAACAGTCTTTTGGCTAAAGTTGTATCCACTAAAGAAGGGGCAATAGTATTCACCCTTACTTTGGGAGCGTATTCTGCTGCTAATGATTTTGAAAAACCTTCTATGGCACCTTTAGAAGCTGAAACACTAGTATGAAAAGGCATACCTGTAGCAACTGCAACAGTACTAAAAAAAACCATACTAGATCCTTCTTCCATTTTAGGCATTATGGTTTTAACTACATTAACCATAGAAAAGAAATTGAGATCCATATCTTCCTTAAAGGTTTCTAGAGAAAGCATTTTAAAAGGCTTTAGATTAATACTACCCGGACAATATACAAATCCATGAATTTTTTCAGGAAGCTCAGCCTCGTTAAGACTATCTGAAGTTGCATCAAAAGCAATGTAATTAACATTTAAACCGTCTAATTTTTCGTTAGTTCTAGACGCTACATAAACTGTAAATTCTTTTTGTAAAGCGCTTACAATTTCAAAACCTATTCCATGTGAACCACCTATTAATACTATGTTTTTAGTCATTTAAATTGATTTTAATTCTAAATAATTCTGATGTCCTTCTAGAGCACCAAACAACTCATTGAGTTTTGTTTCTCTATAATTGAAAATCTGCTGCAATTGCTTTTTGACTATTATAGGTTGCGCTATTTGCCCTAATATTCCAAAAGGAATTTTGTAATCTATGATATCTTCCATTTCAACCCCACCATCAATCTCTTTTATAAAATGTTTATGATGCCACAAGGCATAGGGGCCAAAGCGTTGTTCATCTACAAAATATTCTCCTTCTTTAACATGTGTAATTTCTGTAACCCATTTAGTGCTATACCCTGGGAACGGTTTAACTAAATATTGGATAATCTGACCTTGAAACATAGGTCTATCAGCCCCTGACAAAATAGTAAAACCCATATGGTCAGGTGTAATTACTTTTAAATTCTTTGGATTAGAAAGAAAGTCCCAAGCTTCTTTTTTTGTAATTGGAAAGGCTTGTTTTGCTTTAAGCTGATATAGCTTCATCTGTGCTTTTTTGTAAAGATAAATCGAAAATTGTTTAATTAAAAATAAAATAAGTTAAACAAAATTTAATCAAAGCAGTATTGTTCTTTTGTAGCGATAACAGCACCATTTATCGAAAATATAGTCTTATACATGCATGATAACTATATTTGAAGACTAGTTCTAAAATATGCTTTTTTGAAGTTTTTCACACGTGTTTTTTTCTTTTGCCTATGTCCTGTTTTATGGGCACAGTCTGAAATTACTGAAATAGGTGAGCTTCCTTTAGCAGTTAGAGAAACTTCTGGCTTAATACATTATAATAATAATCTTATAACACACAATGATTCTGGTAACTTACCAGAATTGTATGAAATTGATAAAAACACTTTAGAAATTACTAGAGTTGTTACTGTGGCTAATGCTATTAATACAGACTGGGAAGATATTACGCAAGATGACGATTACATATATATAGGTGATATTGGTAATAATAATGGAAATAGAACGGATTTAAAAATTTTAAAAATTAGGAAGTCAGATTATGATACATCTGATACGGTTACAGCAGAAATTATTTCGTACGCGTATGAGGATCAGACCAGTTTTATAAGTCAAACAAACAATAACGATTTTGATGCTGAGGCCTTGCTTGTTATTGATAATAATTTAATAGTCTTTACTAAGCAATGGGTAAGTTTGGGAACAACAGCTTATAGCATACCTAAATTGGCAGGAGATCATGTTGCTGTAAATATTGGTAGCTATCAAGTAGACGGATTAATTACAGGTGGTACTCAAAACCAAGCTAATACTAATGTGATTTATTTGGTTGGATATTCTGAGATTTTATTCCCCTTCTTTGTGCAGTTTAATTTTCAAGATAATACAGCTATTTTTTCTGGTGATATTAATACATCTTCATTAAATATAGGAGTAGCCCAAGTAGAAAGTATAGCTTTTAATACTGAAGAAAATGAATTTTTTATTAGTTCTGAAGAATTTATAAGTCCCCCAATTATAGATACTAAAGCACGCCTATTTTCTTTTTCTTTAGATGATAATGAAGAAGAGGAAGAAGAAAATGAAAATGGAGAAGGAGAGGAAGAACCTTCAACTATTGTAGAAGATGTAATTTTAGTAAAGTCTTTTGGCGAAGCTGAGATTCAGTTTATATTA
>CAZLUS010000042.1:6337-11952 GCA_964562775.1 uncultured Flavobacteriaceae bacterium
AGAAGATGTAATTTTAGTAAAGTCTTTTGGCGAAGCTGAGATTCAGTTTATATTAAAAGAAAATTTAAACCTTTTATCCTTAGCTATTTTTGATGCTAGCGGTAGGCTACTTCTATTAGAAGAAAATATAGAAGATTCAATATTGCCAACAGATATTCTAAGTTCGGGAGTCTACTATGCTACATTTATTTTTGAAGATAGACGAATTTCAAAAGCTTTTCTAAAAGAGTAGCGGTAGCTATTTAAGTATTTCTTAACACTTCTAAGATTCCATTATAATTAGCTTTGTTACATAATAGTTTAAACACCATATTATCATGAAAAAATTAGTATTATTTTCATTTGTAGCACTTTTGTCATTTACACTTAGTGCACAAATAACAACACCTCAAGCAAGTACAGCTGCTAAAATTTGGCAAACTGTTGGCTTAACAGAAGTTACCGTAGATTATTCTAGACCATCTATGCGTGGTAGAACCATTTATGGAAATTTAGTTCCTTTTGACAAGCTTTGGAGAACAGGAGCTAATGCATACACTAAAGTTACTTTTGATAAAGACGTAAGTATTGCAAATCAGCCAGTAAAGGCAGGTACCTATTCTATCTTTACAAAACCAGGAAAAACCAATTGGGAAGTTTTTGTTTACACAGATACAGTAGGTGGTGGTACACCTAGCGATTGGGATGATGCTAAAGTTGTTGCAAAGGCAACTGTTCCAGTTTCTAAAATAGAAATGCCAGTAGAAACTTTTACTATGACTATTGATGATGTTACTAGTTCTGGGGCTAACTTAGGTATTATTTGGGAAAACACTTATGTGGCACTTCCTTTTAGTGTTGGTACTGATGCAGAGGTAGTAAAAAATATAGAAAATGTACTTGGCGGTCCTTCTGCTGGAGATTTTTACGCTGCGGCGGTATACTATTCTAATGAGAATAAAGATATTAATAAGGCAAAAGAATGGATGGATAAGGCTATGTCTATGATTGAGAATCCTAGATACTGGCAATTAAGACAGCAATCATTGATTTTAGCTAAGTCTGGTGATAAAAAAGGAGCTATAAGTGCAGCTAAAAAATCTTTAACTGGAGCAGAAGAAGCTGGAAACACAGATTATGTTAAGTTAAATAAAGACTCTCTTAAAGAGTGGGGAGCTTTATAAGAAAACTTTAGTTTTTAATTCTAGACCCTGACTTTATAGTCAGGGTTTTTTGTTTCTAAGAAAGTGGTTACTACTCAGGAGTTTTAATAAGAAACCTATCAAAAACTTCTAGTATAATGGCTAATGAAATTACCAGAATACAACCAAAAGCATTTAGCCATAAGTAAGACATCCAACCGAGATTATATCCAATAATTACAATTATTTGTGTAATAATTGCAGCGGTAAATACCGCATTCCCTTTTATAAATTTAAAAAAGAAAGCTAGTAGAAATATACCTAGAACATTACCATAAAATATAGAGCCTATAATATTTACCAATTGAATAAGATTGTCAAAAAGGTCTGCAATAGATGCTATAAAGATGGCGATGATACCCCAAATTAGTGTAAAGAATTTACTGGCATTTAAGTAATGTTTCTCACTAAAATCGCCTTTTTTATTTCTTTTATATAAGTCCAAAGCCGTAATAGTGCCTAAAGCATTTAATTCTGAAGCCGTAGATGACATTGCAGCAGATAAAATAACAGCTAATAATAAACCAATGAAACCCATTGGAAGATTATTTAATATAAAATGAATAAACACATAGTCCTTATCATTAGCCTGTACTGTTTTGTCTGCAAGTTTAATTATTTCTTTAGCACTGTCTCGTGAGTATTTTTCAGCTTTATTTACAGTAACGACATCTATTTTAGCCTGCTCAATGGCATTGTAGTCTTTAAGTTTTAGTGCAGAAGAAAACTCACTTTGTGCTATTTTCTTTTCTTGTTGTAATAATAGATGCTTTTCTTGAAGGTCTTTATAGTCCTTAGAAAAATTGGATTCTAAAACAGCTTCAGTAGCAGCAGGGTTAAAATTTAAAGGAGAAGGATTATACTGGTAAAAGATAAAAACCATAACACCTACCAGAAGAATAAAAAACTGCATAGGTATTTTTAAAATAGCATTAAATATAAGCCCTAATTGACTTTCTCTTACGGATTTACCAGATAGATAACGTTGCACTTGACTCTGATCTGTGCCAAAATACGCTAACATTAAAAAGAAACCACCCGTTATCCCACTCCAAAAGGTGTATCTATTTTGGGTATCAAAATCAAAATTTAGAATATTCAGCTTGTCATTTGCTCCAGCTAGCTTTAAGGTTTCACTAAAAGAGATATCAGACGGCAAACTACCTAATATATAAAAGAAGACAAAAAACATACCTGTCATAATCACAAACATCTGTTGTTTGTGGGTAACACTTACTGCTTTTGTACCACCCGATACTGTATAAGCAGTCACCAAAACACCTATAATTATATTTAGAGTGAGTAGATTCCAACCTAAAACCGCAGAGAGTATTATAGATGGCGCAAAAATGGTAATTCCAGCTGCTAAACCTCGTTGTATTAGAAAAAGAATAGCGGTTAGAGTTCTTGTTTTTAAATCAAAACGTTTTTCTAATAACTCGTATGCAGTATAAACTTTTAGCTTATGATAAATGGGTATAAAAACGGCGCAAATTACAATCATTGCAATTGGCAATCCAAAATAGAATTGTACAAAACCCATTCCATCATGGAATGCTTGTCCTGGAGTAGATAAAAAGGTAATTGCACTAGCTTGTGTAGCCATTACAGAAAGACCAATGGTCCACCATTTGGTAGTATTTCCTCCTTTTATATAATCCTCAACATTTTTACTTCCTTTGGTTTTCCAAACACCATAACCTACAATAAAAGAAAGTGTTCCTAAAAGTACTACCCAATCTAATAATTGCATAAACTACAAATTAGTTTTCATTAAAAAATAAAACAATAGTATGTAGCATATGTTTAATACTAGTACTATTGAATATTCTTTTTTCCAAATAAAACCTTCTGATGTCTCTTTATTTTCCTTTAGCTCCATTCTCTGTTTGTAGGTTTTCTTTCCCTATAGAAAGCATATTAGCAAATAGTTTATACGCGCCGGGCACTCCAGCCGGAAGTTCTCTAAAAAAACTTAATCCGGTATAAATATAATACCCTTTACCATAAGGAGCTACTATTAAACTACCTGTTTTTGGTTCTTCGTTTTTATCATTCATTGATAGGATAGGAGTGAATTCTTTACTCCATTCATTAGGAAAGTATAAGCCACGTTCTTGAACCCAGCCATTAAAATCTTGTTGCGTTATCGTATTCGGATAGTTAATAAGCGAATGGTTTTTTGCTATAATTTCTACAGCAGCATTTTCGTCAGTAACTCTATCCCTTGAAACAGAAATAGGGTAGGGCGCAAGGTTTTTAAATTGGCTTCTCCATCTGCCAGCTGTATTATACTGTACAATTAAATTCCCACCATTTTTAACATAGTCAAGCAATAAGGATTGTTTAAACTTTAGTTCTTCAACAACATTATAAGCTCTAATGCCAATTACGATACCATCATATGTATTAAGAGAGCCTTCTTGAATACTATTTACATCAATAGTCTGTACATTATAACCAATTTGCTCTAAGCTCTCTGGAACCTTATCTCCAGCACCAACTATATAGCCAATATTAGTACCTGTCTTTTTAATATTTAAACGCACTACTTTAGTTTTAGCAGGTAATACCAGCGACTGCTTGGGGATATGGTCATAGTTTATCTCTACAAGCGCTTTGTTGTATTTCTTACCATTTGTAGTAACCACAGGCTTTATAATTCCTTCACTGGCATTGTTAGGAGGAGTTACTTTAAATAGCACATTTTGTACATCTCCTTTTTGTTCTATATTAAAGTTTATTGTAGCAGGTATCGCAGTCCAGTTTTTTGGAAGGTCTAAGGAAACCGTACCAGTTACATTGTCTTTACCAGCTCGTATAGCTACTGAAATTTCTTTTTCGTTTGCATCGGCAAATAATATAACATCATCTTTAAATTTAGCGGTTACTTCAGGTAAAACAGCAAAAGGCTCATAGATTTCACCTTTATCAGGTTTAGAATAATGATATACAACAGGTCTATTAATACCTATGCTTACCCCATCTATATTCAGTTTAAAATTAGCATTAAAGGCTACAGGAGTCTCTGGTTTTCCAATTAAGGCTTTGTCTTTAACAGTGTAAGTCCCTAATGTACCAGCCTCGTTTAGCCAGTAGGGGCTTGTTGTAGCTGTTGTACTAGGGAGCGTAAATTCTAATTCTAGATTTTCCTTAGCATTTTCTGCTAGCGTTACGTTAGGTGTAATAGAAGCCGTAGCATTTTCAATACTTACAGATTCAATAATTGTTTTTACAGTACTCCTATTTAATGCTTCTATATTAATTTTTACAGTTTCGCCAGGTGTAGCAGAAGAAGCAGATGCATTTGCTTCTATATATAATCCAGCACAAGCTAAAATGATTTCTTTAAGTTGTTCCGATTTTAAGGTTCTCCAATGCGTGTCTTCTACTTTTTGAAGTCTTTTATATGCTTCTACTAGTTTAGGTACGTGCGAAGCAGGATTTTGAAAATTAAAGTTTTTCTCTATTTCATATAAAATTTCGCCTACAGCATCACCTTCTTTTACACGCGACCACGAAGTGTCTATACCATCAAAAATATCTTCTTTGTTTTTTGCTTTTTCACCTTTTAAATACTCTACATAATCATCTTGGTTACCTCTAGTAGCGATACGACCAAATCCTTGACATAAATGTTGACTACTAGCTAATGAAGCAATTTCATTGTTTGACATGCCCATTTGCGGATAATACACCCCTACATCGAGTTTGGTGAGATTAGATTTATCTGCTTTTTCAAAATTCTCTCTGCTTCCATAAAACCACCAGCTTGTATTAAAATATAAACGTTTGGGTTGCCAAGTGGCTGTTTTAGTTAGATGTTCTGGGTACGCATTTTTATCATTAGCTAAATCAAAAGCTTCAAAACTGAGCATTGCAGATGAGGTATGGTGTCCGTGAGTAGTACCTGGACTTCGATGGTCAAATCTATTTATAACAATATCTGGTTTTAAGGTTCTAATAGCCCAAACTACATCGCCTAAAACTTTTTCTTTGTCCCATATTTCTAAAGTTTCATCGGGGTGCTTAGAATACCCAAAGTCATTAGCTCTAGTAAAACGCTGCTCTCCACCATCTACTCTTCTTGCAGCAAGAAGTTCTTGTGTTCTTAAAACACCTAGTGATTCTCTTAACTCAGCTCCAATTAAGTTTTGCCCACCGTCACCACGAGTGATTGATAAGTACGTTGTTTTAGCTTTGGTATAATTTGCTAAATAGCTAATAAGCCTTGTGTTTTCATCATCTGGATGCGCAGCAACGAATAAAGCTGAACCTAAAAAATTAAGTTTTCCTATTTCGTGATGAATATCTGTAGCAGATAGATTTTTTGGTTTTTGCCCATATGTAAAACTGTGTAATACTATGAAGCCTAAAAGTGCAACGAGTAATGAACGCATAGTCTATTCTTAAATTTATGCCAAATATAGAAAG
>CAZLUS010000042.1:12052-15135 GCA_964562775.1 uncultured Flavobacteriaceae bacterium
TCTCTTAACACCAGATGTTTATTAGAATTTTGTCTCCAATACGGTGTTTTAAGACTTTTCATTTTTGTGGCAGTAGATTTTAAAACTCTTGCATTATTACCAAAGCCACTTTTAAATTCTTCTGTCCAGCTTTCTATGGTATGCGGAAAAGCAGAAGTAAAATTGATAGTTACGGTTCTAATATCATTTTCATAAGCTATTGTATAGCTACTGATTCCATTCTTAGTTGTAATACTAGCTGTAGCATTTAGAGCTTTTACATCTATATGTTTGGTTCTAAAAAACTCTAAAGAAGGCAAAACCTTTATATCTCCTAAAGGGAGTTCCTTTGGATTAATTCTAATTCTTTGCCAGATTTCATTCTCAAGAATACTTTTATCTAATTTTAAGTTTTGGTCTGCCTCCCCTTCAAAATACGAATGAGAAGTAAATTCAAACTGCTCTCTATTGTTTATTTGTGAGTACACATGTCCACACCATTCTTGCATAGAGAAACTAGTTTTTAGCGCGTGTTGGTCATTACTTACAGGGTAAAAAGTGCTACTCATTAAAGAGTAGGGGTAGATACCTGTTAAATATTTTTTTGTGGCATTCAATTTTAATACAGGAATATTGCTTGCATTATTTCGGTCTGCTTTTACTTGATCCTTTGGCAAAAAAGGTTCTGTAACAAATACAAGAACGGCAGTACCTTCTCTAATTTCCCCATATCTAGCTTGTTCTAGCTTGTATGACGTTAATTCAGCATCACCAGCATACCAATATTTTTTAAACTCTTCTGATAGTTCTTCCTTTTCTGTTTTAAGAATTGGAGTTGCTATCGCTTCAGAATTTATAGCTAGCGTTTTAGTGTTTGTTGTTGCCTTGTTCTTGCAGCCTTCAAAAGTAATTACAGTAATAACAAATAGAAGCAGTGCAAATTCAAATCGAAGCCATTTTTTCATAATCAATATTTTTATACAAAATTACTTAAGAATTTTTAGTCTGCCATAGCCATTAACGTTTTGTATACCAATTGGGTAGGTAAGCCCACTACATTGGTATAGAGCCCCTTAATTTTTTCTATTGCGATTAGGCCAATCCACTCTTGAATGCCATAAGCTCCAGCTTTATCAAAGGGTTTATACGTATCGATATAATAATTTAGTTCTTCAGCACTTAAATCTGCTAGTTTAACTTTTGTAGTTGCGCTTATTGTTTTTTGAGATTTGGTAGTTGTAAAACACACAGACGTTATTACTTCATGCCATTGCCCAGAGAGCTTTTTAAGCATAGCTATGGCTTCTTTTTTATCTGATGCCTTTGCTAAAGATTCGTTATTGCACCATACTATGGTATCTGAGGTGACTAAAATTTCTTTTGACTTTAATTCTGCCTTAAAGACACTTGCTTTTAATTCTGCTAGATAGGCAGCTATTTCTTTGCCTTTAAGTTCTTGCGGATAGACCTCTTCAACAGGCTTTATTCTAACTTGGAAAGGAACACCTAAATCTTCAAAGAATTTTTTTCGTCTAGGTGACCCAGAGGCTAAAATTAGGTTATGCTTTTTTAGCTTTTCTGCAAGTGGGTTATTAGTCATTGGTAGCACTAAAATTTGTATTCCAATCTCCTCTAACTTTTAAAACCTGCTCTATAATATCACGAACACAACCTTCACCGCCATTTTTATGTGAAATATAATGCGAAACTGCTTTAACTTCTGGCACTGCGTCCTGTGGGCAAGTAGCTAGCTGTACCATTTTCATAGGCGGAATATCTGGTATATCATCCCCCATATACAAGACATTTTCAGATTTAATAGCATTCGTTTTTAAATACTCATTAAGCGGTTCTTGCTTGTGGTGTGCACTTAGGTAAACAGCTTTTACACCAAGTGCTTTAAATCGGTCTCGTACTCCTTCATTATTTCCGCCAGAAATAATACAGACATTATAATTTTTTTGTAGCGCAGTTTTTAAAGCATAACCATCTTTAACATTCATTTTTCTTAGCATTTCGCCACTTGTAGTTACATGTAACATACCATCTGTAAATACACCATCAACATCAAAAACAAATGTGGTAATTTGACCAAGGTATTCTTTATAACTTTTCTTCATTTTTTGTTTTAATGGATTCACTTATTAATTGATATATCTTTTTATGTAATGGATTCTCTAAAGCGTCTATATGACTTTGCATTGTTAAAATATCATTACGTATGGCTGGACCTGTTTGTGCTTTATCAGGTTTTAAAACTTGAAGCTTTGCTGTAGATTCCATAATTAAGGGTTTTAATAAATCGAAAGGAAGCCCCTCTTTTTCGCAGAGTTCATTGGCTATGGTATACATATGATTGCTAAAATTATTAGCAAATACGGCAGCCAGATGTATTTGCGCTCTTTGTATAGAAGAAACTTCAAAAACGGATTTAGATATTGTATTTGCTAACTTTTTTAATACGGCTAAATCATCTTTATGAGAAGCTTCTATACATAATGGTACAGTAGAAAAATCGATTTCTTTTTCTTTTGTAAAACTCTGTAAGGGGTAAAGCACACCTTTTCTTTTTGCACTAAGAGCGTATATAGGAACACTGCCTGATGTATGTACAACCAAGCCTTTTTTATCGCTTATTAGTTTAGACAAACTTTCAATAGCAGTGTCACTTACCGCTATGATATATAAATTGGCATCTATTATTTTAGTAGGGTCTGTAGTGGTTGTACACTTGCTTTTAAAAGAAGAAAGTGTTTCAGTATTTCGACCATAAACCTGTGCTATAGTAATTCCTTGTTTGTAAAAAGCTTCAAATAGATGATGCGCTATATTACCTGTGCCTATAAGTACAATTGAAAGCATACTCAAAAGTACAAATTTAGTTGGGGTTAGTGCTTTATAATTAATTAACAATTTTGTTGAATTTTTAATGCATATAGTTCATTTTAAAAATGTAAAAACACCGTACTTTTGCATGCCAAAGATAGATATATGTTAGACTTGCTCAAGAAGACGCTTTTCTCTACTCGTTTAATGGCAGTTCTTTTTTTGACATTTGCACTGGCAATGGGCATTGGCACTTTTGTTGAGAATGCATATAGCAC
>CAZLUS010000042.1:15235-17391 GCA_964562775.1 uncultured Flavobacteriaceae bacterium
CGTTCTAATCTACCGTGGAAAAGCGATTTTGATGGTCAAGAATTTACTATTGATTATGTTGGTTTTAAATGGGGAGGCAATACACAATGGGTTGAAGATGAGAATGGAGACGACTATTTAAAAATTGTTGAAGCAGGTGATGGACAACGTCATGAGCATTATTTAAAAGATGGAGAAATAGCTAATATTCATAACATCCTTTTTGCTTTAAATAAAGAAACACAAGGTGCTATAAATCTATTTACTTCAGACAGTACGTATAGGATAAAACCTGCATTTGAGGGTGGATTTATGCGTATGGCAGACCAGTTACGAGGTGATGTTGTTAAAGATAGCTTACAAGAATTACAATTACGTTCGCTATATACAATGGCAGGTACGCAGTTTGTTATTCCTGAGTTTTTAAAAAAGGGAAAGTATGTATCTGTTAATTCGTCACAACCACCTGCTAAAGACGGTATTAAAGACACTTTAATAGTTGCTATTACGATGAATGGCACTACCGTAGAAAAAAAACTTGCTGGAGAAAAAGGGACTTCAGATTTTTCAGATGCAGTACGCATCGGCGAACATAATTTTACTTTAAAATATGGTTCTAAAGAATATGAGCTTCCATTTAATGTAAAATTAAATGATTTTATAGCAGAAAAATACCCTGGTACGGAGAACAATTACAAATCTTTTATGAGTAAAATAACAGTAAAAGATGATCGCCCTTTTGATTATGATATTTTTATGAATCATGTGCTAGACCATAAAGGTTATCGTTTCTTTCAAGCTAGTTTTATGCCCGATGAAAAAGGAACTATATTGTCCGTTAACCACGATAGATGGGGAACTTGGATAACATATATAGGCTATTTTTTACTATACATAGGCCTAATGGGAATTATGTTCTTTGGTAAAACAAGATTTAGAGACCTAACCAAGACTTTAGACAAGCTACAAACTAAAAAGAAGACACTAACAGTAGTAACCTTTTTAATGCTTTCTATTGGTGCTAAGGCTCAAAAACAGGACAGTCATGCGCATACGGGTCTACCCACAGCCACTCAAGTAGATTCTTTATTAAAAGCTACAATAGTTTCTAAAAAGCATGCAGATAAGTTTGGTTCTTTGGTGATACAAGATGGTGAAGGACGTATGAAACCAATTCATACTTTTTCTTCTGAATTACTACGTAGACTCAGTGGTAAAAATTCGTATAAGGATTTAAACTCTAATCAAGTTTTTATCTCTATGATGTTAAACCCTGTACTTTGGTATAATACGGAGTTTATTTATTTAGAGAAAAAAGAGAATGATAGTATTCGAGAACTTGTAGGCGTAGCTAAGCGACAAAAGTTTGTTAAGGCAACTGACTTTTTTGACGCTAAGGGGAACTATAAGTTGCAGCCTTATATGCAAGAAGCAACTTCTACAACGAACCCGAATAATTTTCAAAAAGACTTTAAAAAAGCCTCTGAGCGTCTAAGCTTATTAGATTTTGCTTTAAGTGGGCAAATGATGAAGATATTTCCGTTGTTGAATGACGAGAATAACAAGTGGATATCTGCGGTTGAATACCGTTCTGGGCAGTTTCAAGTGCAAGATTCCCTGTATGCTAATTTTATGACAAATGGTATTCCGTATTATTTAAATACCGTAAAAAAAGCTATTGCAACGGGAGATTATACTGATTCTGATAAGTTATTAGCCGCATTTCATCAAAATCAGAAAAATCATGGTGCTGAGGTTTTACCAAGTGAAGAAAAAATTAAAAATGAAATTATATATAATAAATTAGACATCTTTAATCGGTTATTTTTATTCTATATAGTGGTTAGTGGACTCTTGTTCTTTATTCTAATCTTCAGAATATTTAAAGATCGCGAAATATGGAAAGCAGCTACCTATTTATTTAAAGGCATTATTATAATATTGTTTATTTGGCATACAGGAGGCATGGTACTACGTTGGTATATATCTGGCCATGCGCCATGGAGTAATGCCTATGAAAGTATTTTATATGTTTCTTGGGCAACTATGGGGATGGGCTTATTGTTAGGTACACGTAAAAGTGATTTGACCTTGGCGGCAAGTGCTTTTGTAACAGCGTTGTTATTAGGTGCTGCTCATCAAAACTGGGTTAATCCAGAAATTGCTAATCTACAACC
>CAZLUS010000043.1:0-17190 GCA_964562775.1 uncultured Flavobacteriaceae bacterium
GTTCCTAGTAGTATTACAAAAAATAAAATCTTATAGTTTTTTACCTTTTTAAAAAGCATTTTTTATTTAATAGTCGCTATAAAAATTTCTAATTACATCTTCAGCTGGTTTATTTTGGGGAGTAAAACGATTGTTATCAGGCCCTCCTGATCTATCGTGAAAGATAAACCACTTCCATACAAAGCCTCCTGCAAACCAATTTTCTTTCCAAAATTCTTCCAAAATGACTTTAGTAGCATTACTTTGCGCGTTTAGATTTACTGCCATTTGGTTTCTATCTACCAACCAAGGTTTTTTTACATTAAAGTCCATACTTCTATAACCAAACTCTGTAAAAAGAATAGGTCTTTCTTTTTCGGTAGCTAGATTCTTTAAATTGAGTTTCCATTTTTGCCATCCTTGTAGCATTTGTTCTTGAGATGGGTTTTTCTCTTCAGATAGGGGAAAGTAAGCATCTACACCTATATAATCTAATTGACTCCAAAAAGGCGTTCTTGTATACTCATCCCAATTGGCTGCATAGGTGAGTTTTCCTTTATATAAAGTTTTTATTTCTTTTATAAGATTTTGCCAAAAATCAGGTCTTTCTTTTACAAAAGCTTCTAATTCTGTTCCAATACAATAAATTTCTACGTTTGTTTCTTCTGCTAGCTTAGCAAAAGTCAAAATGAATTCTGTGTAGGTTTCTTCTAAAATTTTCCAGTCTGCTTCAGACTGCATTTTCATATGCCCCGTAAACTCGCCTCTCGAAATCCATATTTGGGGCTTAAGCATTACTTTAATCTTGTTTTTCTTTAAGATTTCTATATACTGTTTAACACCATCTAGTGTTTCACCAAACCACTGCCTTTCTGTATCAAAAGCTACTTTGGGCGAGCTAAGACTTCTTATATAGCCTAAAGGCATTACAGCTGCATAGTTTGCATTTACTGCAACTACTGGGTCTACATGTTCTTGTAACGCTTCGCTTCTTGAAGCAACAAAACTAACCCCATTTATTTTTTCAACAATCTGACTTTTACAGGAAAACTGAATTAGGCATAAAAAAAGAAGCCCTAACTTTTTCATAGATAAAATTAAGGCTTCTAAAGTAATTCTTTTATGTTCTATATACTAGAAAACTGCACGCAAACCTAAGTTAAAAGTTTCGCCAAGACCAGTATCTCTACCTCTTACAAAGTTTGTATAAAGTACTTCAACATTTAACTCTTTAGTAAGTTGGTATTTTGCACCACCACCTAATGCGGTAAAGTTTTGTGAAAAATCATTACCCAAATCAAGTAATTCGCTATGCTGGGCTAGACCTTGAATTGTAAATTTTGAACTAGGAAAATAACTTAAAAATACTCCTGGTGTTAACCTAAGGCTATTATTTGCAAAACTATCCTCCTCGTCTCCAAAATTTAATTCTGAATTTACTTCACTAAAAAATTGCCATTTCTTTCCTGGAAAAGTGTAGTCAAAGAAAAATCTATTTTGCCATGTAAAACCATTCTGATCTAGGAAAACTCCAGTATCTTCATCAACCTCATCACTAATTAATGGGATAGAAAAAGCACTTAAAATAGAAAAGTTCCCAACACTCTTAAAAGGCACAAATTTAATAGCAGGAGCAATTGATGTTAAACCAGATGTTGTTCTCCTGTCAAAACTACCATCATCTTGTAAAAAGTCCCTTCCATTAGCTCTATATTCTATAATAGCTCCAATATTTACACGTTTTGTTTCAGAAACTCCAGTAAACACTTCTAAAGTAGAAGTAAAGAAATTTTGTCGAATACCTTGATCAAACTCAAATGTACTATCGTCTTGCGTGTATAAATTATTAAATAATTTAAGATCCCATTGGCCTTGCCCTATTAATTTAGATGGTGTAAGGTTTTGAATAACACTACCTCCATCATCGTTATCTTGTCCAACTAGGTTAAACGATGCTAAGACTAGCCCTGTTAAAATAATCTGTGCTTTAAAATTTTTCATTAGTTGTTGTTTATTGAATCTTAATTATTTTGTTTCGTTTAGCGCCCAATCGTAGGTGTAATACCCTATTTTAGTACCTGGTGCTATTTTTTCATTTCTATATTTATTCACGTAATCAATTTCGCTTATGCCTCCTTGTGTAAAATCTCCCTTATACCATTCGAAAAGTTGAGATAGTTGCACTTTCTTTCCTTTAACTCTAATAAAATTATTGTCATTTAAAGCGAGTTTTGTTTGCTTTTCTAATTGAGAATCTAAAGTGTTTGGCATATAAGCATTACTTATAATTGGTGGGCATCCTAAACCAGCACAAACCAAAACAAAATGAAATCTAGCTTCTTTTGGAAAATTAGCTCTAAGTAATTTATTTTCAATATCATTTAACGTAATGTTCTTGCCACCTATAGCATACTTTTTCTTATCAAAAAAGCCTGCTTTATCAAGCGGTGATTTAATTGGGTAGTTATCTACTATACCCTTTATAACAGATATATTATATCCATTTATCCAAAACGCTTGGTAGGTTTTAGAATCTGATTTTGATACTGTTATCTTTTCTGCCAATCCAACTAATTCATTTAAAGAAGATGGATTCTTTTTTATCGCTTTATAATCTACTCTGCCATTTTTTACATGAGTATTCAAAAAGGTATTTGCTTTTGAAAAGAAATCTGATGTGTTTTGAGCCATACCATTTTGGAAAAATAGTATTAAGACTAATGCCGTTAGTGTTATTGCTTTTTTCATTTTTATTTTATTTCGACTGTTAAAATATGTTGCATGAGTCGAGTCCTTTAACAACTACCTACACAAATTTTAATTTTTTATGATTTATTTAAGAAATAGTCACTTAATTTGACTAATTCTTTGAAATAAAAAAATCTTTTATTTAGAATGTTTTTAAATTGTACGCCTGAGTTAATTTTATATTTTTATCGCGACACATACAACTAGCTTTTTAAACTATATGGAAAACATTGTCATTATAGGAAATGGAATCGCAGGAATATCTGCGGCAAGACATATTCGTAAGCTTTCAGACAAAAGAATAATAATAGTTTCTACTGAGACTGATTACTTCTTTTCACGTACCGCATTAATGTACGTATACATGGGGCATATGAAATTTGATCATATACAGCCTTATGAAAATTGGTTCTGGGAAAAGAACCGCATAGAATTAGTAAGAGCTTATGTAAATCAAGTAGATACCGAAAACAAACAACTTTTATTAGACGGTTCTAGAGCACTTAAATATGATAAGCTAATTATCGCTACAGGCTCTAAACCCAATAAATTTGGATGGAAAGGACAAGATTTCCATGGCGTACAAGGTTTATATTCTAAACAAGATTTAGATCTCTTAGAAGTAAATGCGCCCAACAAAGATGTTTGTAAAAGAGCTGTTATAGTTGGTGGAGGGTTAATTGGTATAGAATTAGCAGAGATGCTACGCAGTCGTGATATACCTGTTACATTTTTAGTTCGAGAAAGCAGTTTTTGGAACGCTGTATTACCTCAAGGAGAATCTGAACTTATAAATGAGCATATAAAAGAACATCATATAGATTTACGCCTTAGCAAAAACTTAGGAGAGATTAAAGCAGATGAACATGGCAGAGTAAAATCTGTTATTATTGAAGAAACTGGCGAAGAACTTCCTTGTAATATGGTTGGTCTAACTGCTGGTGTTGCACCAAACATAGACTTTTTAAGAGATTCTGGGATTGAGCTAGGCAGAGGGGTAAAGGTGAACAGATATTTAGAAACCAACGTAAAAGATATTTATGCTATAGGAGATTGTGCTGAACAGCATGAGGCAATTGGTAATCGAAGACCTATTGAAGCTGTTTGGTATACAGGTCGTATGATGGGTGAAACCGTTGCTCAAACCATTTGCGGAAACAAATTAGAGTATAAACCTGGGCATTGGTTTAACTCTGCTAAATTTTTAGATATTGAATACCAAACCTATGGTTGGGTATTTAGCGAAAAAGGCAAAAAAGACTATGAAACTCACTTTCATTGGAGACATGAAACAGAGAAAATTTGCGTTACGGTAGCATACAATAAAGAAAGTAACGAATTTTTAGGCATTAATACCTTTGGAATACGTATGCGCCACGAAATATTTGACCGCTGGTTAACAGAAAAGAAATCTGTTGATTATGTAATGGAACATCTAGCAGACGCCAATTTTGATCCAGAATTTTTCAAGAATTTCGAATCACAGATTATTACAAAATACAATGCAGATACAGGCAAAGCTATAAAAGCCAAAAAAAGAAATTTAAAAAGAATTTTTCAACTCAAATAAGCTAAAATAATGAGTAATTACGATAGAAGTATGGCCTTAACAGGGCAACCACCTACAACACTTAGCAGAAATCAAAAAATAGCAACACTTATTGGGTTTTTTGGTTTAGCAATAATAACGCTTTCGGGTTTTAATGTAAGTTTTCCCAACAAAGGGCTTTGGTTAAGCATTTCTTTAGCTGCAATTACAACGGGTACGGTTTGGTTTGCATGGGATGCCTATTCTAATAAAGTGCCTGGTATTAAAAATGATGGTGTATGGTTTAAATCTATATCAAGCAAAGGTTTTTGGGGCTGGATTGCAGGAATAGCAATGACTAGTTTTTACATCGTCCTTTATTTTTACCCAGAATATTTAGGCTTAGTTAGTAAGGGAGAAAACAAAGGTGTTATTGCACTTTTTGACCCTCTAAGTAGAGTTCTAAGTGGCAATGCAGCAAGCCAATGGTTTGTATATGGCACAATTTACACTGTTGCCATAATTGCCTTTGGAATAAAATTTATCTGGAAATACCGTCATAATAGATACGAGAGAATTAGAACAATAAGTGTAATGTTTTTTCAGACTGCTTTTGCTTTTATTATTCCAGAAGTAATGGCACGTCTAAACGGAAGCTCACTCTTAAAAGGAGGCAAGCTTCCTTATTACGATTTAAAAAATATGTGGCCTTTAAATTATTCTAATTTCGAGGGATACAGAATAAAAGATTTTTTAAGTGCTGGTGATATTGGTTTTGGATTACTCATATTTGGTATTGCAACAATATTTATCATTAGCCCTATACTTACCTATAAATATGGTAAGCGCTGGTATTGCTCATGGGTTTGTGGTTGTGGTGGTTTAGCTGAAACTGCTGGAGATTCTTTTAGACAATTAAGTGATAAAAGCGTTAAAGCATGGAATGTAGAACGTTGGGTTATACATAGTGTAGTCGTTTTTGTTACCTTAATGACAACCGCTGTTATCTATTCGTATTTAGGTACAGACACCAGTAAATATTGGCTAACTAAAAGCACTTTTTTAATAGGAGTAGCAACTTTCTTGACAGCTATATTTGCTTGGGTAATGATTTTTAAAAGAGATCAATTCCAAAAAGATGCTAAGTATGGTGCTATTGGGTATATGGTAGTTATACTTGCTTTAATTGGAATACACTTTTTAAGTGGAGAAGGCAATGTGTTTTTATTTAAAACCGGAACGCTTCGTAAATCCTACTCCTTTTTAATAGGTAGCGTTTTTTCTGGTGTTATTGGCACAGGTTTTTATCCTATTCTTGGGAATAGAGTTTGGTGTAGATTCGGTTGTCCTATGGCGGCTATTCTAGGCTTTCAGCAGCGTTTATTTTCTAAATTTAGAATAACCACTAACGGAGGTCAGTGTATCTCTTGTGGTAACTGCTCTACTTATTGCGAAATGGGTATAGATGTACGTGCATATGCGCAAAAAGGAGAAAACATTGTTCGTTCAAGTTGTGTAGGTTGTGGTATTTGCTCTGCGGTATGTCCAAGAGGTGTCCTTAAATTAGAGAATGGTCCATTAGAAGGTCGTATTGATAGCAACCAAGTACTTTTAGGAAACGACGTAGATTTAATGACACTCGTAAACAAAAAATAAATGCTGAGAATTGCCCTTGCCATATTATTTATATGCTCTTTAGGTATCGAAAAAGAATACCATAAAGAGTTTTATGATAATGGCAAGATCAAATCACAAGGTTGGAAAAAAGCAGACTCTAAAGAAGCCTACTGGAAATACTATCACCCAAATGGTAAGCTTATGGAGCAAGGGCATTATAAAATGAATGTTAGAACAGGCTACTGGTATTTTTATGGTCAAAATGGTAAACTAACCATGGAAGGGCATTACAATAATGGAAAAAAAGTTAACTGGTGGTTATTTTATGATGAAAACCAAAAGGTAGACCACAAATGTCAATTAAAAAATGGTATTAAAGATGGCTACTGCCTCAAATACATGAACGAAGAACTTAAATCTGCCGAAAAATATAAAAACGGAAAAAAAATAAAGGAATGGTTTAGTTTTAGGAGCTTTAAAAAAGAAAACAAACTTTCCGATCTTAAATAATACAATGAACTTATACAGATTTCATAGCAACGCTAAGAAAACAAAAGGATGGAGTAAATTCCAAAAAGACTAGTTTTTAGTTAATTGAAAAAAATAAATGAGTTCAATAATCAAAGTTATCATTCCTGCTTATAATGAAGGAGGTTCTATTGGATCTGTAATTTCCGATATTCCTAAATCTGTTTCAGAAATTATTGTCGTTAATAATAATTCTACTGATACTACTTTGTTCAACGCAGAAAAAGCAGGTGCTACCGTTTTAACTGAAAATAGAAGAGGATACGGTTATGCTTGTCTTAAAGGAATGGATTACATTGCCCAACAATCAGAAAAACCAGATATTATTGTATTTCTTGATGGTGACTATTCTGATTATCCCGAAGAATTAGATAAGATAGTTGCACCAATACTAAACCAAAATATGGATCTTGTAATAGGTGCAAGAAAAAAAGCGTTAAGAGAAGCTGGGTCAATGACTTTTCCTCAAATTTTTGGAAACGAATTGGCTACCTTTCTAATGAAGCTTTTTTTTGGAGCAAAATTTACTGACCTAGGACCTTTTAGAGCAATTAAATATGATAAATTAGTAGCATTGCAAATGCAAGACAAAACCTATGGGTGGACTGTTGAGATGCAATTAAAGGTATTACGCAAAAAAATGGCATACACCGAAGTGCCAGTACATTACAAAAAAAGAATTGGCATTTCAAAAGTGTCTGGTACAGTAAAAGGTGCTATATTTGCAGGCACCAAAATTTTAGCTTGGATATTCAAATACAGTATTAAATAACTATGGGACTCACAATAGCATACATCATTATTGCGGTTTACAGTTTGGCTTTGATTTTAATTTTCTTCTATAGCCTAGCCCAGTTAAATTTACTTATCAACTATTTGAGTAATAAAAAGCAAAATGATGAAGCACCAAAATTTAACTTACTAGATCCAAGAGAAATTCCACATGTTACCATACAACTTCCTGTTTATAATGAGGAATATGTTATGGAGCGTTTATTAGAAAATATTTCCGAAATAGAATACCCAAAAAGTAAACTTGAAATTCAAGTCTTAGATGATTCTACAGATAGTACGGTTATTGATACTGCAAAACGTGTTAAAGACTTACAAGAAAAAGGTATAGACATAAAACATATATGCAGAACTAACCGCCAAGGCTTTAAAGCAGGTGCTCTAAAAGAAGGTTTAGAAGTTGCTAAAGGTGAATTTGTTGCAATTTTTGATGCAGATTTTCTTCCTGAAAGCGATTGGTTAAAAAAGACAGTTCCTTATTTTAAGGATAGTGAAATTGGTGTCGTTCAAACACGTTGGGGTCATATCAATAGAGATTATTCTACCCTTACCAGAATTCAAGCTTTTGCTTTAGATGCTCATTTTACACTAGAACAAGTAGGGCGTAATTCTAAAGGGCACTTTATTAATTTTAATGGTACTGCAGGTATCTGGAGAAAAGAATGTATCCTAGACTCAGGCAATTGGGAAGGCGATACACTTACAGAAGATTTAGATTTAAGTTACCGCGCTCAGCTTAAAAACTGGAAGTTTAAATATTTAGAAGATGTAGAGACTCCCGCAGAATTGCCAGTGGTTATGAGTGCCGCTCGTTCACAACAATTTCGTTGGAATAAAGGTGGTGCAGAGAATTTTAGAAAAACAGTGGCTAATGTTATTAAAGCTAAAAACATTGACTTTAAAACTAAGTTTCATGGAGTAATGCATCTTTTAAACAGTTCTATGTTTTTATGTGTTTTTATTGTGGCTCTATTGAGTATCCCGATGCTGTATATAAAAAACACCTATGGTCACCTAGGTTGGGTTTTTGAAGTAACCAGTTTCTTTATTGTAAGTACAATTATATTATTCTTCTGCTATTGGTATACCTACAAAAGCATACAAGGTAGTGGCTTCGATAATTTTATAGATTATATAAAACTATTCTTTACTTTTTTCTCTGTTGCATTAGGACTCTCTCTACACAACTCTATAGCTGTTATGGAAGGTCATTTAGGCAAACGAAGTGAATTTGTACGCACCCCTAAGTTCAATATCAATAACCTTACAGATAGCTGGAAAGGCAATAAGTATTTGGCAACTAAACTTTCACCAAATATGATTATTGAATTCGCTTTAATGCTCTACTTCTTATTTGGTATGTATAGTGCAGTACCACTAAATGATTACGGATTATTTCCTTTTCATTTAATGTTATTCTTAGGTTTTGGATTTGTTTTTATAAAATCCTTAACTGCTAAAGCATAATAATACCCTACCTTTTTATAATACAACTTTAGGTAGACTTTACTTTTATACTATAAACACCTAAATTAGTCTACAGTTAAATTAATTATTTAAGTGGCTCAAAAACTAACAACCTATTGGAGACTTCATAGAACTGCTTTTCTATTCGTATTACTGAGTCTTGCTTTTTATTATACCTTTTCTTATCAACTAATTAGAACAGATTTTATAAGGCTATTAACCTTATACATTGGTTTATTTTCTCTTTGCTTTATGCTGATTAAATTAGAAAAATGGAATTTTAAATTCTTATTGGTTACAGGTATTCTTTTTCGATTAGTATTTCTATGTGTAGAACCCAATCTTTCACAAGACTTTTATCGTTTTATTTGGGATGGTGAGTTAATTAAAAACGGATTAAACCCCTACATCTATACACCAGATCAGCTTATTCAAAAAACAAATTTAGCAGTTGCCAATGCGGATGAATTATATAAGGGAATGGGGTCATTAAGTGCAAGGCACTACAGTAATTATCCGCCATTAAATCAAATTATTTTTACAATCTCAAGTTTTTTAAGTGGCGGCAGCATATTAGGTGCTATTATAAGCATGCGCCTCATTATCATATTAGCAGATATTGGTATTCTTTTCTTTGGAAGAAAATTATTGCTGCAACTAAACTCTAGTAAACATTTAGCTTTTTGGTATTTTTTAAATCCTCTGGTCATTATAGAGTTAACTGGAAATTTACATTTTGAAGGTGTAATGCTATTCTTTTTTGTCTGGTCTCTCTATCTTTTGTCACTTAACAAGTATAAAGTAGCAGCTCCTATATACGCCCTGTCTATACTTTTAAAATTAGTGCCTATATTATTTCTCCCCTTTTTTCTTAAACATTTTGGTTTTAAAAAAAGTACTATTTTTTACACGCTAATAGCTATTACATGCTTGGCTTTTTTACTTCCATTTTATTCGCCAGTTTTTATCGACAACTATTCTAAAACCGTTGGTTTATGGTTCTCTAATTTTGAGTTTAACGCAGGTTTTTACAATCTCATAAAAAGTATAGGAATAAATTATTTTGAAGCTAAACCTTGGGAGCTTATAAAAAGCTATGGGAGTCTAGTTCCAAAACTAACAATTATAGTTGCTTTGTTACTTACCTTTCTTCGTAAAAACGAAAAACTTCAAGTAACAATAGGCTCTATGCTTGCACTATTAAGCTTTTATTATTTTATATCATCAACAGTGCACCCTTGGTATATTATTTTTCTTTTAGTGCTTTCTATTTTTAGCAATTACCGCTTTGCAATACTATGGTCTGCATTGGTGGTTTTAAGCTATTATGCTTATTCAAATCCTGACTTTAAAGAAAACCTTTACCTACTTGCAATTGAATACTTAGTAGTTTTTGGCTATTTAATTTATGAGATTTTCAAAAATCATAACTCAATAACGAGCTTTCGTAAAAAATTAAACCCTAGTTAGGTTCGTTCGTTTTACATTTATACATTTATCCCATAATGAACGAACGAAATAACATACTATCCTTATTGAGTCATGTAGCTCCATTGCGTCCGTTCACTCCTCGTCGCCGTCGCCCGTAAGGGTATACTTCTTTTTTGGAATTAGGTGAGTCCAATTCCGCAAAATCAACACAAATCATATTATTCATTTTTAAAATTATAGCAATGCAAATTCTTGTTGCTAACCAATCACATTCTAAATACGCACAAATTATTAGTGATACTATTATAGAATCTGCTAAAGTGCGAGGTACTGGTATCGCTATGCGTACGCCAGAATATATTATTAAAAGATTACAAGCAGGCAATGCAGTCATTGCATTGGATGACAATGTCTTTGCGGGTTTTTGCTATATAGAAGTATGGGGAGACAAAGGTTTTGTTGCTAACTCTGGTTTAATTGTACATCCAAATTACAGAAAACAGGGGCTAGCCAAAAAAATAAAAAAACGAATTTTTGAACTCTCTCGTGATAAATTTCCAAATGCTAAAATATTTGGAATTACTACAGGGCTTCCTGTGATGAAAATGAATTATGAGCTCGGTTACAAACCCGTAACCTTTTCGGAACTAACTGACGATTCTGATTTTTGGAAAGGGTGCCAAACTTGCAAAAATTTTGACATTCTAACTAGAACAGAACGTAAAATGTGTCTGTGTACAGGGATGCTTTATGACCCTAATACTAAGGAAAAGAAAAAAATAGAGAAAAAAGAGAAAGGAAAATAGACTCTCTATCTTATGCTCTATTCTAAATTAAAAGTTTAAATAAATTTAAAAACTTCCCGAATTCAAGGGAATGAAAATAAAGACAATGAAAAAATTAGTTTTAGCATATAGCGGAGGATTAGATACTAGCTATTGCGCCAAATATTTATCACAAGAAGAAGGTTTTGAAGTACACGCTGTAAGTGTAAATACAGGCGGATTTTCATCAGATGAAATAAAAACCATTGAAGAAAAGGCGTTGCAACTTGGGGCTACGTCATATACCTCTATTGATGCAGTACAAACCTTTTACGACAAGGTTGTAAAGTATCTTATTTTTGGTAATGTTTTAAAGAACAACACCTACCCTTTATCTGTCAGTTCTGAAAGAATTGTGCAAGCTATCGAAATTGTCAATTATGCTAAAAAAGTAGGCGCACAATACATCGCTCATGGTAGTACCGGTGCTGGTAATGACCAAGTTCGATTCGATATGATTTTTCAGATTATCGCTCCTGAAATTGAAATTATCACTCCGATTAGAGATAACAAACTGGCGCGAGAAGAAGAAATCGAATACCTGAAACAAAACGGCGTAGATTATCCATGGGAAAAAGCAAAATATTCTATTAATCTAGGCCTTTGGGGAACCTCTGTTGGTGGCGACGAAACACTAACATCACACAAGCCTCTACCCGATTCTGCTTATCCAAGCCAACTAAAAGAAAAAGAACCTTCAGAAGTCAAACTAACTTTTGAAAAAGGCGAATTGATTGCCATAAATGATGAAAAGAATACGCCCATAGCGAATATTGAAAAACTAGAAGCTTTAGCTTCAAAATATGCTATTGGCAGAGATATTCACGTAGGTGATACCATAATCGGCATTAAAGGCCGCGTTGGTTTTGAAGCGGCAGCAGCACTTATTATTATTAAAGCACACCATTTATTAGAAAAACACACACTAACCAAATGGCAGCAATACCAGAAAGAACAACAGGGTAATTTCTACGGAATGTTACTACATGAGGGTAATTATTTAGATGCTGTAATGCGTAATATTGAAGCTTTTCTAACCGATACACAAAAGACGGTTTCAGGCGATGTTTTTGTAGGCTTGTATCCTTTTCAATATAGATTACACGGTATTTCATCGGAACACGATTTAATGAATGCTTCCTTCGGTAGCTATGGTGAAATGAATAAAGGATGGTCTGCTGATGAAGCCAAAGGTTTTATTAAAATACTATCAAATTCCGGGAAGATTTATAATCATGTCAATAGTTAGGAATTAGAAGCACAAGGTTCAAAAATAATAAAGAAACAGATTTCTGCCTAAGCAGGAATAAAAAATAAAGCAATGATTAAAGTAGGGATAATAGGGGGTTCAGGATACACAGGTGGCGAATTAATTAGAATTCTATTACATCATTCAGAGGTTGAAATAGATTTTGTTTTCAGCACCACTAGAGCGGGTAAACCGATTACCTCAGCGCATGCCGATTTACTAGGCACTATCGACTTAAATTTCACAGATACAATCAACCCAGAAGTAGCCGTTGTTTTTTTATGTTTAGGGCACGGTAATTCTACCAAATTTCTAAACGAGAATCAATTTTCTGAACATACTAAGATTATTGATTTAAGTAACGATTTTCGTTTAAAAGCTGATGCTAATTTAAACGGAAAAGAATTTGTTTATGGCTTACCAGAATTGAAAAAAGAGGCTATTCAAAAAGCCAAATATATTGCGAATCCGGGATGTTTTGCAACAGCAATTCAATTAGGTTTACTGCCTTTAGCAAAAGAAGGGGTATTGCAAAACGATGTTCATATTAATGCGGTTACTGGTAGCACAGGTGCAGGTGTAAGTCCGTCTGGCACAACACATTTTAGTTGGCGAAACAATAATGTGAGCTGGTACAAACCATTTACACATCAGCATTTAGGTGAAATTGGCGAGAGTTTAAATACGTTACAAGCGAATACTGGCACTTTATTTTTTCTTCCGAATAGAGGCAATTTTACAAGAGGTATTTTAGCAACAGCCTATACCAAGTTCGAAGGTCAACTAGAAGAAGCCATTCAACTCTTTGAAAGCTTTTACAAAGACGCTGAATTTACACATGTCGCTAAAGAGGCTATTCATTTAAAGCAAGTGGTA
Source organism: uncultured Flavobacteriaceae bacterium (assembly GCA_964562775.1). Lineage (GTDB taxonomy): Bacteria > Bacteroidota > Bacteroidia > Flavobacteriales > Flavobacteriaceae > Croceitalea. Next base: position 13,040 of record CAZLUS010000043.1, read on the forward strand.
AACACCAACCAATGCCATCTGCATTTGCATAAACATAACGATACCTTACTTATTACATCTGCTATCGACAACCTTTTAAAAGGAGCCTCAGGGCAAGCTATTCAAAATATGAATTTAATGTTTGGATTTGAAGAAACTAAAGGATTACAATTAAAAGCAGGAGTATTTTAAAAAGTAGACAAACGATTCAATGAGAAATAATCAAAACTGTTTATTACTGAAAACTAATAAAGCATGAAAATAGCCATTATAGGAACAGGCAATCTAGGCTTATCAATAGCAAAAGGCATATTACATAGTAATGGTGCCACGAGCATGTACCTAACCAAAAGAAATGTTGCTGCTATCAAAGAATTTGAAAACTATGGCAATGTAACTGTCACTTCTGACAACAGAGAAGCTGTACAACATTCCGATATTTTGATTTTTGCCGTACAACCGCCTCATTTTTCGCAAATTTTAGAAGATATCAAAGATTTGCTGACAGATAAACATGTTGTTATTTCTACAATAACCGGTTACAGTATCGCTAAAATAGAAAGTGTGATAGGCGCTAAAAATTACATTATTAGAAGCATGCCTAATACTGCGATTTCTGTAGGCAAATCAATGACCTGTATTTGTGCCAATGAAATGGGTGAAAAACGAATTGATTTAGCAAAAGCTATTTTTAATAGGATGGGACATTCTTTAGAAATTCCTGAAGAACAAATGCAAGCAGCTACCGTTATCTGCGCAAGCGGAATCGCATTTTGGATGCGTTTAATGCGTGCCACAACACAAGGCGCTATACAACTCGGTTTTGACGCTAAAGAAGCACAAGAGTTAGCAATGCATACTTGTAATGGCGCTGCTAGTCTCTTAATAGAATCGGGCAATCACCCAGAAGAAGAAATCGATAGAGTAACTACGCCTATGGGCTGTACTATTCAAGGCTTAAACGAAATGGAAATTCAAGGCTTGAGTTCTTCATTAATTCAAGGTATTGTAGCTTCTTTTGATAAAATAACAGAATTTAAAACAACGTAAAACACAAATTTCAAATGCAAAAGGTCTTCCTTATAAAATGTATTGAATTTTAATTTTGAACTATGAACCTATTTGATGTATACCCGCTTTATGATGTAACTCCTGTTTCAGCTAAAGGCATTCTAGTAACTGATGAAAAAGGACAAGAATATCTTGATTTTTATGGCGGTCATGCTGTAATTTCTATCGGGCATTCACACCCGCATTATGTAAAGCGTATAAAGGAGCAGCTAGATAAAATTGGTTTTTATAGTAATGCAGTTCAAAACCCTTTACAAGTAGAATTGGCGACAAAACTCGGCACACTTTCTAACTGCGAAGATTACAATCTGTTTTTATGTAATTCAGGGGCAGAAGCCAATGAAAATGCTTTAAAATTGGCTTCTTTTCATACAGAAAAGACGAGAATAATTGCTTTTAAAAATGGTTTTCACGGAAGAACCTCAGCAGCTGTCGCAGCAACTGATAACGAAAAAATTAATGCGCCACTTAACAAACAACAAAAAGTAACCATACTCCCTTTAAATGATAGTAAGGCGTTTAAAATAGAAATTGAAAAAGGTGATGTTTCTAGTGTGATTATTGAAACTATTCAAGGTGTTGGTGGTTTAGATGAACCTACGACCGAATTCTATCAAGAAATCGCAAAACTCTGTAAAGAAAATAAGGTTGTTCTAATTGCTGATGAAGTACAATGCGGGTTTGGTAGAAGCGGTAAATTTTTCGCTTTTCAACACCATAACATACAACCCGATATCATTTCTATTGCGAAAGGAATGGGCAATGGTTTTCCGGTAGGTGGTATTCTTATTCATAAAGATATTAAAGCTTCTTACGGTTTATTAGGTACTACTTTTGGCGGAAATCACCTTGCTTGCGCAGCAACAATGGCAGTATTAGAAGTTATAGAAAAAGAAGATTTAATTACCAATGCGAAGACTTTAGGCGATTATTTCAATCAAAAAGCAAAAGAAATACCTGAGGTAAAACAAGTGAAAGGCCGTGGATTAATGCTCGGTCTTGAATTTGATTTTGAAATCGCCGAAATGCGTAAAAAATTAATTTACGAGCATCGTATTTTTACAGGCGGCGCAAAAGACAAACACGTGCTTAGAGTATTACCTGCTTTAAACATTACCAAAGAAGATCTAGATATATTCTTTGAAAAATTAAAACTAGAATTAAACTAAAACCAGTTATCTGGTCGCGTATATAAAAACAAAATATGAAACATTACCTCAGCATAAAAGATATTGATTCACTGCCCGATTTGGTTTCAGATGCACGAAAACTAAAAGAAAATCCGACAGCTTATGAAACATTAGGTAAAGGAAAAACAATTTGCCTGCTATTTTTCAATAACAGCCTAAGAACACGTTTAAGTACTCAAAAGGCAGCCATGAATCTAGGGCTAAATGTAATCGTCATGAATTTTGGCAGCGAAGGTTGGCAGTTAGAATTTGCTGATGGAGCAGTAATGAATCAAGATAAAGCTGAGCATATTAAAGAAGCTGCAAAAGTTGTTTCTCAATATTGTGATATTTTAGCGATTCGCGCATTTGCTTCACTAACAGATAAAGAAAAAGATGAAGCTGAACTCGTTTTAAACGGTTTTGTAAAATATGCCGATGTACCAGTGGTTAATATGGAAAGTTCTGTAGGCCACCCATTGCAAGCCCTAGCTGATGCAATTACCTTAGATGAGCAGAAAACAAAAGCAAAGCCTAAAGTTGTACTTTCATGGGCACCACACCCAAGAGTATTGCCACATGCCGTTGCAAATTCTTTTGTAAAAATGATGCAATTGCAAGATGCAGATTTTGTTATCACGCATCCTAAAGGGTATGAGTTAAATGCTGAAATCACAAAAGATTGCCACATCGAGTATAATCAAAATAAGGCATTAGAAGGTGCTGATTTTGTCTATATAAAAAACTGGTCTAGCTATTCTGACTATGGAAAAAATACAAATCAAGATACTGATTGGATGATGACTCAAGAAAAATTAGGTGCTGCAAAATTTATGCATTGCCTACCTGTTCGTAGAAATGTGGTTGTTGAAGGTGCTATTCTAGACAGCAACCAAACTTTAACAACTGAACAGGCGAATAACAGAACCTATTCTGCACAAATTGTATTAAAAAAAATCTTAAAAACGTTATAATATGGAAAGAGCCAAATTAAAAAATAAAGTATGCATAGTCACTGGAGCAACAAGCGGAATGGGAAAAGCCATTGCCAAGTCATTCTATGCAGAAGGTGCTAAAATTGTACTTTCTGGACGTAGCGAAAAAAAAGGAAATGCTTTAAAAAAAGAACTCCCAGAATCTGTATTTGTACCTGGTGATGTAAGCCATATTGATTATAACGAAAAACTCGTAAAAACAGCCGTAGACACATTCGGAGGTTTGGATGTACTTTCGTTAAATGCCGGTGTTTTAGGGTTGGGTAATGTTGTAGATCTTCCGGTTGCAGAGTGGCATAAAACATTAGATGTAAACCTAAGTGCCATATTTTATATTTCTAAATATGCCATTCCCTATTTAAAAAAAGGTCAAGGCAGTACCATACTCATCAATTCATCAATTGCGGCATTCAAGAGTTTTCCCAATCACCCAGCTTATTGTGCTTCAAAAGCTGCAACACTTGCCTTGGCACGTCAAATGGCGGTTGAATATGCTCCAAATATCAGGGTAAACGCTTTTTGTCCAGGCCCTGTCGACACTCCATTAATCTGGGATTCTGCAAAAGCTTTTGATAATCCCGAAATAGCAGTAGAAAACGCAGCAAAAGCTACCTTATTAAATAGGTTAGGCACTACAGAAGATATAGCAAAATTGGCTTTGTTTCTTGCCTCTGAAGATGCTTCTTGGATAACAGGGTCAACAATAAATATTGATGGGGGTATTCTAAATGCTTAAGATGAAACAAGACCTATCAATAATCAAAATCGGCGGTAACATCATTGACTCTAAAGAAGAACTGATAAAATTTTTAGGTCTTTTTTCTAAAATTGATGGTGCCAAAATTTTGGTGCATGGTGGTGGTAAAAAAGCTAATCATGTACTAAAAAAAATGAATATCGAACCAAAAATAATTGCTGGTCGAAGAGTTACCGATGC
>CAZLUS010000044.1:0-1891 GCA_964562775.1 uncultured Flavobacteriaceae bacterium
GTTTCATGTGGCTTTATCTGGTGGGAGTACTCCTAAACTAATTTTTGATGTATTAGCATCAGAATATAAAACTAAAATTGATTGGACTAAAATACACTTCTATTGGGGTGATGAACGTTCCGTACCGCCTACAGATGATGACAGTAATTATAAAATGACTGTTACACACTTGTTTTCTAAAATTGAAGTGCCAAAGCAAAACATCCACCGTATTTTAGGGGAAAATGACCCATCTGGTGAAGCTATGCGCTATGCTAATCTATTAGAAATAAATTTAAATCGGGTTGCAGCTATCCCTCAGTTCGATTTAGTCATTCTTGGTATGGGTGATGATGGGCATACAGCTTCTATCTTTCCGCATGAAATTGAATTGTGGAATGCTAATGCGCATTGTGTAGTAGCTAAGCATCCAGATTCTGGTCAAAAACGAGTTTCTATAAATGGTAGTGTAATTAATAATGCTAAAGAAGTGGCATTTTTGGTTACCGGAAAAAATAAAGCTGAAAAAGTAGAAGAAATACACCATCGCAAAGGAACTTACAAAAACTATCCTGCAACTTTGGTTACACCTATATCAAAAAAGCTCACATGGTTTATGGATAAGGAAGCTGCGGGTTTACTCTAAGTTAAGCTGCAGATTTTCACCTTTTAAATAGTCTAAACAGTAGTCTACTTTAAAATTTCGACTATCATATTTACTATCTCTTTTAGAGACAGCAAGTTTTCTTTCTTTACTGCGAGCAAAACGTCGCATAGCTTGTTCACTATTTATAATTAATCCAGGCACTCTTGCAGCTTTACCATCAGCGTCTCTTGCAACCATAGTAAAGTAAGACGAATTACAATGTTTTACTTCTCCTGTTCTAACGTTTTCAGATTCTACCCTAAGACCAACAACCATAGAACTACGCCCTGTATAATTAATAGAAGCTTTTAAGGTGACCAATTCTCCAACATCTATAGGGTTTAGAAAATCGACTCTATTTACTGAGGCAGTAACGCAATAACATTGCGAGTGCTTACTTGCGCAGGCAAAAGCAATTTGGTCCATTAAATTAAGAATATACCCTCCATGAACTTTGCCACCAAAATTAGAGTGGGAGGGTAGCATTAATTCTGTAATAGAAATTCTAGATTCTTCTGGTGTTTTAAATTTTTTAATAGGCTTCAAAATACAGTCTTGTTAGTTTTCTATTTGTATATCATCTTCTATGGCGCGTTTAAGAATAGCGTCCGGAATGGATTTTTTAGCTTTTGCCCCCATCTTTTTTAACTTTTCTATGCTCGTAACAATATTACCACGACCCTCAACCAATTTATTCATGGCGCCTCTATACTCAGTCTTAGCTTCATCCATTTTCTTACCCACTTTGGTTAAATCGTTTACAAAACCTTCAAATTTATCATAAAGTGCACCAGCTTGTCTTGCAATTTCAATAGCATTTTTTTGTTGTTTTTCATTATTCCACATGGTATCTATAGTACGCAATGTAGCTAATAATGTCGAAGGGGTTACAATAACAATATTTTGCTCAAAGGCTTTGTTGTACATTGAGTTGTCTTGGTTTATTGCAACGGCAAACGCAGGTTCTATGGGTACAAAAAGAAGCACAAAATCTGGGCTTTCCATTTCGTATAAGTCTTCATATTTTTTTGCAGAAAGCTGTTCTACATGTTTGCGTAAGGAGTTGATATGGTCTTTTAGATGACGTTCTTTCATATCATCATCTGCATTAACATAACGCTCATAATCTGTTAAAGAGACCTTAGAATCAACAATCATTTTTTTACCATCTGGTAGATTAATGATTACATCGGGTAAGACTCTAGTACCATCTTCTAAAGTAAAACTTTGTTGCACGCTATATTCACGGTCTTTTTCTAGTCCAGA
>CAZLUS010000044.1:1991-15119 GCA_964562775.1 uncultured Flavobacteriaceae bacterium
AATAGAAGTGTTTAATTGCCTGTTTTCTGCATCTAACTCGCTTTGGCTAGATTTTGTTTTTAGTTTTTGAATATAGATTCCCAAAAACACGCCTAGAGCTATAGAAATTAAGCCGATAAATAGATAAATTAATTCGGTACTCATATTGTAAATTGTGAAGGTAAAGATACGGTATTAATGCTTTAATCTTGTATTTGTAAAAATTACTTATTTACCTTAAAAGAGCTTGTTTTTGCATCAAAATGCACCAATTCTGATGGAAAAAGGGTGTTAAATGCACCTTTTTCTATTAATTCACTTGGAATGGCAAAAGGATTTTCTTTACCATCTAGCAGTAAAATTTTATCACATAATTGTATGGCTAAATCAATTTCGTGGGTAGTAAATACTATTGTTTTTTGATGTTGATGGGCTAACTGTTGCAGCAATTTAAATATCTGAACTTTATGATATAAATCGAGATGTGTGGTAGGTTCATCTAATAAAATTAATGGAGTGTCTTGTGCTGTTGCTCTCGCAATAAGAACCCGTTGTAATTGGCCATCGCTCAATTCGTGACATTTTTTTTCTTTTATCGCATCAAGTTCTAAATTTGATATACTCTCGTTAATATGTTTTTTATCAGTAGAAGAAAGACTACCTAGCCAATTGGTATAAGGTTGTCTGGCAAGGCTTATTAGTTCTTTAACGGTTAAATTTTTTGAGGCTATTGGCTCTGTAAGTACAAGGCTTGTTTTTTTTGCAAAGTCCAAAGGACTATAATCGGCTATGCTTTTATTCTCAAGATGTATTTGTCCATTTAGTTTTGGTTGTAACTTTCCTAGCGTTCTTAAAAGTGTCGATTTTCCTATTCCATTCACACCTACAATAGCACAAAGTTCGCCCGGAATTAGTTTAAAAGTGATATTTTGAGCGACTTCAGTATTTGCATACCCAATAGTTAGTTCTTTTATCGCTAATGTTGCTATTTTTTGTTTTTCCATCAAAAGAACAATTTACGTTTTCTAACTAATAACCAAATAACTACTGGCGCACCAATAATTGAAGTTATAGCATTTATGGGTAATACGTTTGCAGAATTTGGGAGTTGGGCAATGGTATCGCAAACGAGCATTAAAATAGCACCGTAGATAAATACTGCTGGCACTAATACTTTATGTTCTGTAGTATTAAACAGTTGCCGTGTAAGGTGCGGAACAGCCAAGCCAACAAAAGCAATAGGGCCTGCAAAAGCTGTAATAGAACCTGCAAGTAACCCTGTAGCGCTAATGATGAGTATTCTAGATTTTTTAAGTGATACTCCTAAGCTCTGCGCATAATTTTCGCCTAGTAAAAAAGCGTTTAAATTTTTAATTGAAAAAATACTAATAAGCACCCCAAAGAGGACAAAACTTGCTAAAAGAATAAGCTGATTCCAAGAAAGATTACCAACACTGCCATAGGACCAAAAAATAAAACGCTGTAACTGCTCGGCATCAGAAAAATAGGCAAATACACTTACAATTGCAGAAGTTACACTGCCAAACATTAAGCCTATAATAAGCAGCGCCATAGTGTCTTTAACCCTATTCGCGATGAGCATTACTACAAACAAGACTAAGAAACTACCAATACTAGCGGCAAGTATTAAAGAGACATCATTAAAAATTCCAAAAACGACAAATCCGCTTAAAAGCGAAGAACCCATAAGTAAAAGAGCCGCTCCTAAACTGGCACCAGAACTAATACCTAAAACAAACGGTCCTGCTAATGGATTACGAAATAAGGTTTGCATTAACAAACCACTTAGTGCAAGCCCGCCACCTACAAGTATGGCGGTAAATGCTTTAGGGACTCTATAATTCCATAAGATATATTCCCACGAAGTAACGGGAACTTCACCACCAAATAAAGCAGAAAGTGTATGTTTTATAGGGATGCTAACCGAACCAAGGCTTATATTCAACAACCAGGTACACAGCAAAAGAAAGCCCAATAGAATAAAAGAAAACCGATAAGATTTTGATTTAAACATTATTGTAATGGTGTAAAAAAATATGGAATATGATTTGGTAATAGCTCTGGATGAAAAATATGAACTAAATCTTTTAAGACCAAATCGGGTCTTTGCGGAGCAAGTTCATAATACAACAAACCCCCAGTAATACCTTTGGTATGGGCAAAAGTGTATATTTTTTTGTTTTTAAAGGCATTAAATTGTTGGTAATGCGAGTTTGCACTTTCCATTTCTTTATAGCTAGTAAATTGCGATGGCGAAACCCAAAAATCTGCTTGTGCTCCTTTGTCTAAAACACTTTCTAGACTAAGTGAAAGGCTTCCAGTACCTTTGCTTTCTCCCCACAGATAATTTGTGTTTGCATCTTCTAAAAATTTAGACGCCCAACTTTCTCCGGCAGGTAAATACCATACATCTTTGTATAAGGCACCACTTAAAACAGTAGGTTTTTTAGTAGCTTTTTTTGTTAGTTGTTTGGTTTTTTGATACTCGGTTTCAATCGTATTAAAAATACTATCGGCTTCTTTTTCTTTATTTAATAAGACTCCAAAAAACTTTATCCACTCTGCTTTTCCTAAAGGAGTTCTTTCTGTCCAATCGCCATTATAAACTACAGGAATATTAGCTTTTTGTAATAGCTCATAGTTGCTGTTTTTATTATCAATACCAAAACCCACAACGGCATCTGGAGTAAGTTCTAAAACTATTTCGGTGTTTAAACTTTCATTACTGGCGCCAATTTCTTTTATTTTTTGATTGTGAATACGGTCTCGTGCAGGCATTGAAGAAATGTATTTTGTATTGGGAAAGCCTACTAGTTTATCTAATCCGCCAAGGGCTTCTATTGCTGGGATATGTGTTGTTGAGCTTGTTATAAAAGTTTCAATAGGAGTAGTTATAATGGCGTCGTAAGCGTCTTTAGGGTATGTAATTGAAGCTAGTTTTTCTTTAGGTATAAAAGCATAATTGTATGTTTTGGTGGCACCTGGCCAAGGTTCTACTACTTTAACAACAGTATATGCTCCCATATCTTTAATACTAAAACCACTAGCGTATTTAACACTTATGCTGTTTTTAGTAGAAAGTTCTTTCTTTTCACTTTTACATGCAGTTAAAAGCATAGCAATTATAAAAAGTACCAGAAAGGATTGAAAGTTAGATTTCATACTTCAAATTTAAGCTTATTTATTTTTGATTATAAGTTAAATGAAATGCCTACATTCGCATCGAATTTTGGTTTGACATGGTATTGTAGGTATTTAATAAGTTCAACAAAACTTTGTCAATTAAAAGGGAATCCGGTTAAAATCCGGAGCTGTTCCCGCAACTGTAAGTTTATGCCAAGCTTTCTGCCCGAAATACAGGGAGTTATAAGGCACCTCATTTAGAGGAAATTGTTTACTACAAAGTCACTGTTTGCTCCGCGAATGGGAAGGCAAAACAATTTTAAATAAGCCAGGAGACCTGCCATTAATCATCTGCCAACGGCAGCAACATAATGTTAAACTTTCGGGATAAAAGTTTGCGTAAGGGACACCTATCGCTTTTCCGAGCAATTAATTAAAAATGAACAAAAAGTATGTTACGCTTTGTGCCAGCGTTTTGCTGGGTACAATTATTTCTGCACAGGAAAAAGATTCCATTGCAGTGCAAGAATTAGATGAAGTAGTAGTTAGTGACTCACGATTTGCATTAAAAAGAGAAAATTCTGGTAAAACAGTAATTAAGATTACAGCAGAAGAACTGCAGCGTAGTCAAGGGCAAACCGTTTCCGAAATTATTGGTAGACAGACAGGTATTATAGTAAATGGGAGTAGAAGTAATGCGGGGCAGAATATATCTGTATTTGCTCGTGGCGGTAATAACAGACAGGTTTTAGTTATTATAGATGGTATACAAGTTAGTGACCCTTCTAATGTGAATGCAGAGTATGATTTACGTTTACTAAACACTTCTCAAATTAAAACTATTGAAATAGTTAAAGGAGCTGCAAGTACCTTGTATGGTAATGCTGCAGCTACAACAGTTATTAATATTACTACAAAGCAGGCTACTAGTGACGGAGTTTCACTTAATATAGAATCAAGCTTGGGTACAAATCAATCAGAAGAAGATCAAGATTTTAATACGATTTCAGATTATTCAAATGCAGTAACTTTTCAAGCTAAAAAAGATAAACTTTCTCTGCTCGTCTCTGGCGGACAACAATTTACAGACGGTCTTTCTGCTGCAATAGGTGAGGAGTCCGATGCTTTTTCTAGAATAGACGGTCTTTTTAAAATTGGCTATGCTTTTTCTGACAGGCTTACTATTAATGCTTCTGCAACTTATAATAAGCTAGATTCAGATTTTGATAATGGATTTCCTGTAGAAGATGCCGACTTTACTTTTGACGGTGAACAGTCTAGATTTACACTGTCTTCAAAATATTCTTATAAGAATGGAAGTATTAACTTTAATGGAGCATTTAACCAAATTACAAGGAGTTTTCAATCTAATTTTCCATCTGCTTTTGATTCTGAATCATTAATTTTTGATGTTTTCAATAAGTACACCTTCAATAATAAATTTTATACGATACTTGGGGTAAATATCATCGATAATAAAACTTTATTTTCTTCGGAACAAGATGCTACAACAGTTGACCCCTATGCTAATGCGGTATATGTAAGTGATTTTGGATTAAATGTAAATGCAGGATTAAGACTTAACAATCATAGTGAATACGGAACCAATCTTATATATAATTTTAACCCCTCTTATGTCATTAAAACAAAAGAAGGATATTTAAAGTTTCTTGGTTCTTACGCCACATCTTTTATTGCACCAAACTTATCGCAATTATTTGGTCCTTTTGGACCTAATACCGAATTAGAACCAGAGGAGAATACAACCATAGAAGCTGGTGTGGAATATAAACTCTCTAATAGTATTAGAATTAGCGCATTGTATTTTGATAGAAATGAACGTGACCGTATTATTTTCTTTTTTGACAATGCTACTTTTGAAAGTCAGTTTAGAAATCAAGATGAAGAAGCTAATTTTAATGGCTTTGAGTTAGAACTTGAAGCTAAGCCCTTAAAAGGATTAAATATAACTGCAAATTATACATTTATAGACAATGATACAGAACTTGCAGCACGTATACCTAAAAGCAGCGTTAATGGACTGTTAGGATATAGTTTTAGTACTAAGACTTACGCTTCTTTAAGCTATCAATTTAATGCCGATAGGCAAGATGTTTTCTTTGACCCTATTACATTTGCTTCTACTCCTGTAACATTAGATTCTTATAGTGTGTTAGATTTGTATGTAAAGCATCGTATAACAGATAAATTAAGTGCTTTTGCTTCCTTAAATAATATTTTTAATGAAGAATATCAAGAGGTCTTAAATTTTACTACTCGAGGGCGAAATGCTCGATTTGGTATAAGCTTAACTTTATAAAATAAGAAAGCCCCTTTATACTAAAAAAGGGGCTTTCTTACTATAAATACTATAATTAATTCTCTAAGGTCAAATCTTTATCAAGAAGCATAATATTGTTTAAAGATTTAGGGATTTCAGAACCGTAAAAAGGACTGATTTTCATAGATTGTTTTTCAACAAAACGTTGACTTCTTGCTGTTGTTACACCAGTGATTTGTTGAATAGCTAGTGCTAATAAAGGTTCAGTAGGGTTGCCTAAAATTCCTAGATTGGCTAAATCTTCTTCTAAAGAAAAATCTGGCACAAAACCATCTGTATAATCTAAAAAACCAACTGAATTTTCATTTCTACCCACTAAAGGTTGTAATGCCCAACTATTTTCAGGGTTAATTTCGCTTTCTCGATCAGCATTAAATATAAAGTTGTTCTCGGGGTCGTCCACTAAAGTAATAGAAAATTCGTTTTTCCCACTTGTAGTTTCTCCTATTTGAATAACATCTATATATGGATCAAGACCATTTATAACTAACTCACTGGATGAGGCTGTGCTACCAGTTGTAATTATATAAACCCTATTTAAATTTAAGCTGTTAATTGGTGAACCTTGACCTGTAGTTGATGCAAAAAAATCGTCTAATTGTGATTCACTAAGTTGTGGCTGAATTTTTTCGTTCCAACGTTGTCTTAAATATAAATCTGAAGTATTGGTTCCTCTCACCATGCTAGATAACAGTCTAGAAGAGTTTACAGAACCCCCACCGTTATATCTAAAATCTAATATTAAATCTGTAGCTCCATTAGCAACAAACTGTCCAAAAGCATCATTTAATTGCTCATTAAAATCTGCTCTAAAACCATTATACATTAAATAAGCAATATTCTGTCCTTGAACATTTAAGGTTTCGGCTATAAAGATTGGATTTTCTAAAAGTCCTTCTTCTTCTGTAAGGGTTATTTCTATATCATTATCTATAATTGTACTTCCATTTATATCTGCAAATCCAAGAGTGTAGGTAAGGTTATCTCCAAACAATAAATCTCTAAAATTCTCACCTGTTATTTGTACACCATCAACACGAGTAAAAATATCACCACGCTGAATACTTGTTGTAGCCGCATTAGAATTAGGTATTATATATCTTACATAACCAAGTACATCATCACCATTACCAAACCGTATTAAGCCAAATTCTAAACCATTACTGGTAGAAACTCCATTAAGATTATTTACTAAAGTGTTATAATCAGGATTTGAAAAACTAAAACGGTCTTCAATAAACTGTAAACTTGTGTAAAATTCTAATGGATCCTCTGTAGCAGCTAAGAAGTCTGTATATTCTTGATCTGTAGCGAATCTATCATCAGCCAAATCATTTACTTGAGATTGCCAGAAGTACCATAGGTTCATGGATTGCCACATAAAATTTTGAGTATCTAAACCTGCAAGAGTCGCTTCTGGAGTTTCAACATTAGTAATGTCATCATCACTATCGCAAGACACAAAAAGGAATGAGAACCCAACAAATAAATAGAGAAATTTTTTCATCTGTGTTTTAATTTAATTTTCTTTAATAAGTCAGATGTAATTCGCCATTAACAATTTAGAGACAGTCTAAAATCGTTTTTGGCTTATTCCATAGCTTGTTTCTTATTTTTGACACAATTATTATTCCAAAGTATATTGTAATACAATATGTATACTAACTTTAGTTTAAAAAATCCTAATTTACTTACATCTAGAGGAAATAAAAATTTTTTGTAACAAAATTAGTTATACTTCGTCTTCCATATATAAGCATCAATATTATGCTTGTAATGACTTAACAACCAGAATGCAACAAAAAGAGTTTTTAAATATAGTAATGCCTTTTAAGGATAAATTATATCGAATGGCAAAAAGGCTTTTGGTTTCTAGGGAAGAAGCAGAAGACGCAACCCAAGAGATATTACTTAAACTCTGGTCTAAGAATGATGCAATGGCAAAGTATAATAATGTAGAAGCTTTTGCAATGACGATGACAAAGAATTTTTGTTTAGACAGATTAAAATCTAAGCAAGCAAACAATTTAAAGTTAGTTCATAGTAACTATAGTGATGGACAAACAGGCTTGCAAAAACAGCTAGAGGCAGAAGATAGCGTTAATTGGGTAGAGCGTATTATGGAAGAGCTACCAGAACAACAAAAAATGGTATTACAATTGCGTGATGTAGAGCAGTATGATTTTGAAGAAATATGCAAGTTGTTAGAGATGAAACCAACGGCGGTACGAGTTGCATTGTCAAGAGCACGAAAGACCGTTAGAGATAAATTGATTGAAAAGCATAACTATGGAATTGGATAAAAACATAGAAAATTTATTAGAAAAGTACTTTGAAGCTTCCGCTACAGAAGCAGAAGAAGAAACATTACAAAGGTATTTTGCAAAAGAAAGTGTTGCAACACATCTAGAGCAGTACAAGCCAATGTTTAACTACTTTTCTAAAGCCAAAGAAGAACAGTATACCAAGCAGGTTCCGTTAAAAAGTGAAAGAAAATTAAATTACAAATGGATTTCCGTTGCTGCAGTAGGCGTATTATTCTTTGGAATCTATTTTGGCTCTAATCAATACCAAGATTACCAAGATAGAAAGCAGGCTAGACTTGCTTATGAGCAAACAAAAGAAGCTTTAAGTCTTTTAGCACTAAACTTTGGTAAAGGCACCAAAAAAATAAGTTATCTAAAAGAGTTTGAAGCAACAACAGCAAAAATTTATAAAGAAAATTAAAATTTAAAAAGATGAAAAAAATTATATTAATTGTATTAATAGCCCTATTACCCCTATCTGTATTTTCGCAATCACTTTTTGATAAGTACGAAGATTTAGAAGATGTTACTACAGTAGTTGTATCTAAAAAAGCCTTTGAACTTTTATCTAAAATAGATATAGAAACTAATGATAAAGAATCTCAAGATTTTATGGACATCGCCACCAGTGTTACGGGTCTTAAAGTATTTACCACTGATAATAAGTCTATTGGTGCCGATATGAAAAAATCTGTAACTAAATATTTATCAGGAAATAGTATGGAAGAGTTAATGCGTGTAAAAGATAAAGACGCTAATATTAAATTCTATATAAAAGAAGGTAAGGATGATGACCATGTTAGAGAATTATTAATGTTTATTACTGGGGTTAAAGAAGTAGAAGCTAACGGAAGAAACTTTGAAACCGTTTTACTTAGTTTAACAGGAGATATAGATTTAAACAAGATAAGTTCTCTTACCAACAAAATGAATTTACCTGAAGAATTAAATAGAGCAGGTAAGAAACAGTAAACAGTTGACAATAAGCAATTAACAATTAACAGTGAACAATTAACAATGGGTGATTTTAAAAAAATCCCCATTGTTTTAGCAGTAAACATCAATTAAAATCAATGAACATGAAAAAAATAATATATTCACTATTCGCCTTAGTATTATCTACCGGCGTTTTCGCTCAAAAGGCTTTTAAAAAATATGAAGATTCAGATAATGTAGGAACGCTAACCATTAGTAAGAGTATGATGGGTATTGTTGCACAGTTCTCAGCAGGTGAAGAAAGCCAAGAAGCTAAAGATTTTATCGATTTAGCTAAAAACATCAACGAGATAAAAGTGTACCTACCAAAGAATGCTGTGGCATCGGCAGATATTAAAAAAACAGTAAAGCAGCACCTTAAAAAATCTTCTATGGAAGAACTTATGCGTGTTAGGGATGATGGTGCTCAAGTAGATTTCTATGTAAAGAGCACAAATGATGACAATGTAGTAAGCGAACTGCTCATGTTTGCCAATGGAACACCAAATAAAAAAGGGGAACTTCCAGAAACAATTCTTGTTACCATGAGTGGTAAAATAGAACTTGATAAAATTGGAGCATTGGTCAATAAAATGAAATTACCAAAAGAGCTAAAAAAGGCTAGTAGAAAAGCTAAATAATAATAATCAATCAAAAAACGAACAATGAAAAACAGTATAAAATTTATAATCGGTTTGCTAACACTCTTTTTAGTTGGGTGTTCATCAGAGCAAAGCCTTCAAGAATACTTTATTGATAATAAAGAGAATCCCAATTTTATTGCGATAGATATTCCTGCTAGTATTTTAAAAATAGATGAGGCAGCACTTACAGATAAACAGAAGAAAGCAATGGCTTCTTTAAAAAAGCTTAACCTATTAGCTTTTAATAAAACAGAAACCAATGCCACTGAATACATATTAGAAAAAGCTGCCGTAAAAGAAATTCTTAAGAATGAGGATTTTATAGAACTTATGACAATTAATACTAAATATGGAAAGGGTGTTATTAAGTATTTAGGTGATGATGATGCTATAGATGAGGTTATTATATATGGAGACCGTGAAGAACAAGGTTTTTTATTAGCACGTGTTCTTGGTAATAATATGAACCCTGCAGATGCAATGTTATTAGTACAAGCAATGGAAAAATCTGAGTATAAAGGAGAAGGCCTTGAAGAAATAGCAAAACTTCTAAAATAACAACCAAACTATTGGATTTAAAGTAAACCGAAGCATATTTATGCTTCGGTTTTTTGTTTTATATAAAGTTCATTTTAAATTTTTAGTGACTTGTTCCTTACTTTTAGTGTCATAAATAATACGAACACTAAAAACTTAAGAAAATGGAAAATTTATCAATGGAAACTATTATGGGTTATATAGAAACCTATGGTATACCGGTATTAAAGGCAATTGCCATATATATTATCGGTTCTTGGATTATTAAAAAATTAATGAGGGTTATAAAAGCAGTGATGTCAAAGAAAAGTTATGACGAGTCACTGCAAAAGTTTTTAGTCAATCTAGTTGGGTGGGCACTAAAAATATTTCTAATTATTACTGTTGTTGGAACTTTAGGAGTTGAAACCACAAGTTTTGCAGCTTTAATTGCTGCTGCTGGTTTAGCTATAGGTATGGCTTTACAAGGTTCACTATCTAATTTTGCTGGTGGTGTATTATTAATGATTTTTAAACCTTATAAAATCGGTGATTTAGTAGAAGCTCAAGACGCTTTGGGTGTTGTTAAAGAGATTGAAATATTTACTACAAAATTAGTTTCACCAGATAACAAATTAATTATAGTACCTAATGGGGCAATGGCTAATGGAAACATTACCAATTATACTGCTGAAGGAAAAATTAGAGTAGATACTGTTATAGGTGTAGCTTATGAAGAAGATATAAAACAAGTAAAAGACGTTTTATTGAAGGTATTAACCGATAATCCTAAAGTATTAAAAAACCCTGCTCCCTCTGTTAATGTTATGGAATTGGCAGATAGCTCTGTGAATTTTGCAGTAAGACCATTTAGTAAGCCAGAAGATTACTGGGACGTTTATTTTGAAACTTACGAAAACTGTAAAATAGCGCTTGATAAAGCAGGTATTGAAATACCTTATCCACATGAAGTTGAGGTTATTAAACAAGCTAAATAAACTAAATACCACTATTAACTACAAACCCCAAGCTTAATGTTTGGGGTTTTGTTTTTTAGTTATAGTAAGAAATAAGACTAATAGAATTAATAAACTTCCTAATGTGATTAGATTTTTTCCAGTTATGTATTCTGCAAAAACCCAATGAAGTATTTTAAACAAATAACTAATCACAATACATAGCGTAGCGACGATTATTAATACACCTCTAAAGATTTTCATTTAAATACCAGTATAATTCGATGGAGTAATTTTTTTAAGTTCCGTTTTAATTGCATCAGATACTTCTAAAGTCTCAATGAAATTTGCAATTGAATTCTGATTTATTTTTTCGTTAGTACGTGTTAAGCCCTTTAAAGCTTCATAAGGGTTTGGATAACCTTCACGTCGTAATATAGTCTGAATAGCCTCTGCTACAACAGCCCAATTATTTTCTAGGTCTTCATCTAACTTAGCAGTATTTAAAACCAATTTGTTAAGCCCTTTTAAAGTAGATTTAAAGGCTACAAGCGTATGCGCAAAAGGAACTCCTACATTTCGTAAAACAGTACTATCTGTTAAATCACGTTGTAATCTAGAAACAGGCAGTTTAGCAGATAAGTGTTCAAATACGGCATTGGCAAGACCAAGATTTCCTTCAGAATTTTCAAAATCTATAGGATTTACTTTATGTGGCATCGCCGAAGACCCTACTTCTCCTTTTTTAATTTTCTGCTTAAAATAATCCATGGCAACATAGGTCCAGATATCCCTATTTAAATCAATGATGATAGTATTAATTCTTTTTAAGCAATCAAAAAGAGCTGCCATATGGTCATAATGCTCTATCTGCGTGGTTGGGAAAGAATGATGTAAACCTAATTTTTCTTGTACAAACGCTGAACCAAAAGATTTCCAGTCAATGCTAGGATACGCTACTTGATGCGCATTATAGTTTCCGGTAGCGCCACCAAATTTAGCTGCAGACGGAATATCATTCAATAAATCGAACTGTTGTTTTAAACGTTCTACATACACCTCAATTTCTTTTCCTAAACGGGTAGGAGAGGCGGGTTGCCCGTGCGTACGTGCAAGCATAGGAACATTTGCCCATTCTGCTGCGAGTTCTTTTAATTTTTCATAAACTTCAAAATAAGAAGGTACATACACATCATTCATCGCTGCTTTTATAGAATAGGGCACAGCAGTATTATTAATGTCTTGCGATGTTAATCCAAAATGAATAAACTCTTTATGTTCACTTAAACCAAGGGCATCAAACTTAGATTTTATAAAGTATTCTACCGCTTTTACATCGTGGTTGGTGGTTTTTTCAATCTCTTTAATAGCTATAGCATCGGCAGTAGAAAAATCTTGATATATTTTTTGTAATTCTTGAAACTTAGAAGTATCAAAAGCTTTTAATTGCGGTAATGGAATTTCGCATAGAGCGATAAAATATTCGATTTCTACCTGAACTCGATACTTTATAAGCGCTTCTTCAGAAAAATAATTACCAAAAGCTTCTGTTTTATTGCGGTAACGACCGTCTATTGGTGATATAGCGTTTAGTTGACTTAAAGACATTAGGCGTAAATTTTAAGACGCAAAGATACTTATAGGTGGACAATAAACAATTAACAATTAGCAAATAACAATGAGCAATTAGCAATTAACAATGGACAATTATCAATGAACAATAGGCAATTATCAATTTATACCATTGATTTTAATGCTAGTAGTGTTTTCTGTGCTCTATTTTTATATCCTACTGTACCAGAATGGATTGAATTTTCTAGAATGGGCTCTAGCTCTGCATGTATCCATTTAAACTCAGTTCCTAGATAGAACAAGCTTGTCATGGCAAATACTTTTGCTGCCACTTTTCTTGAGCCAATAAGCCAATCAAAACAAGCACTTACAATACGCTCTAAATCTTCTTGAGATAAGGCTTTGGCATATATGGGGTCTTTTTTCTTATACCGTGCCAATACAAGCAATTCGCATACATGCGCCATGGGTCTAATGCAAGATTCAGAATTTAGTCCTGCCAAGCCTGTAGAAAAAGCTTTGATATAGGGGAGAAGGTAATCGAGTTTTTTACGCATTAAATGGTCAAATACCCAACTGGCATTAAAAGTTCCTTCTTTATCTTCTATCCAAATAACGTCAAGTAAGTTTTTTACTAGCGTAGGCGTGTGATGCAGTTCTGCTACGAGTAGCATTATCTTTTCTTTTGATAATCT
>CAZLUS010000044.1:15219-17166 GCA_964562775.1 uncultured Flavobacteriaceae bacterium
AATATCTGCTTTGGCTGTAATTTCTATGGCAGGTTCTAGCATGGGTACCATTTCACCAAACCAAACAATATGTGGTCTAAGCTGATTACCATTAGCGTCTAGATCCCCTAATTTTAAATCTTCTGCCCAGTCGTAAACCCTAGTATCATCAGCAACACTTCTAACCTTTAATAATTCGCCATGTAGGTGAAGCACATTTTTACTTCCAGCTTTTTCATGGAGATTGTCTACATTTTGTGTAATAATAGTAACATTAAAATGCTGCTCTAAAGTTACTAGCGCTTTATGTCCTTCATTAGGAAGCACTTTTAAAAGCTGTCTTCTACGTTGATTGTAAAATTCAAAAACCAATTCGGGGTTTTTAGCAAAGCCTTCAGGAGTAGCTACTTGCATTACATCGTGTCCTTCCCAAAGGCCGTTGGCATCCCTAAAAGTTTTTAAACCACTTTCGGCACTCATTCCAGCACCTGTTAGCACCACAATTTTTTTAGTTTCCATATACTCAAAATTAACATTTTAAGATTTTATTATCTTGCCTTATGCAATTTGACCACGATTTGTTACACTATTTAGAGGGTTTTATTTCTGAAGAACGAAAAGAACGTTTTCTAGAAGTACTCGCTAAAAGAACACGTTTTCTTACGGTTGCCATAGAAGATGTATATCAATTGCACAATACAAGTGCGGTTATACGTAGTTGCGATGCTTTTGGCGTACAAGATGTGCATGTGGTTGAAAATAGATTTGGCAAGCGCTTAGATAAAAATATTGCTATGGGCGCAGAGCAATGGGTAGATGTTCACAGATACCAAACCACTACTCAGTGTATGGAAGCTTTAAAAGAAAAAGGATATCAAATTATTGCTACAACGCCACATAATGATTCTAATCTTTTAGCGGATGCAAAAATAACATCTAAAACCGCGCTCTTTTTTGGTACAGAAAAAGAAGGTTTAAGCCAAGCAGTTTTAGAGCAGGCAGATGGATTTTTAAAAGTGCCTATGGTTGGTTTTTCCGAAAGTTTAAATATCTCTGTTTCTGCGGCATTAATTATTCAGCAATTGGGTGATACCCTTAGAAAGTCTAATTTACCTTGGCACTTAACCGCTATGGAAATTTTAGAGAAGCAATTAGATTGGACAAAAAAATCGATAAAAGATATTGATGGTGTACTAACGCGCTACCATCAATAAATCAAGTTTTTGTATATTTAAGAAACCAATACCATAACTATTATGATTACATTTCTTTACATTCTTGGGGCTATTTTATTGCTAATTTTAATTTTGGGCATGCTTGCTCCAAAAAACTACAATGTTTTTAGGACGATTACGGTAAACAAACCCAAGAGCGAAGTTTTTCAAGAAATTAGAATGCTTAAAAAGCAGCGTGAGTGGTCACCCTGGTCAAAAAAAGACCCGAATATGAAAATAGAATATACAGGTACAGATGGTGAAGTTGGTGCTAAAAGTGCGTGGGTTGGTAATAAAGACGTTGGAGAAGGCGAACAAGAGATTACAAAAATTATAGCTGGAGAGCGAATTGAAGGTAAACTGCGTTTCTTTAAGCCTTGGAAATCTGAAGCTGATTGTTATTTTAATGTTGAAGATGCTACAAATGCAAGCACTAAAGTAACTTGGGGTTTTTCAGGGACCAACAAGTTTCCTACTAGTATCTTTATGCTATTTTTTAATATGGATAAAACAGTTGGTAAAGATTTTGAAGAAGGCTTGGCAAGTTTTAAAAGTCTTATAGAAAATTAATTATAGGTATGGAGCAGAATTTGATTGGATGGGTAGAAATACCAGTTACTGATATGGATAGGGCCAAAAATTTTTACGAAACCGTTTTTGATATAAAAATAAGCGTTCACGATTTTGAAGAAACTCTTATGGGCTGGTTTCCTGCACAACAAGGAAAGTCTGGTTGCTCAGGGTCTTTAATTCT
>CAZLUS010000045.1:0-11541 GCA_964562775.1 uncultured Flavobacteriaceae bacterium
TCGCTTCGGTTTCGTAGTTATTTGTGGTCTCTTTTACTTTTTCAAAAAGTGACTGAGCTGCTTGGTATTGCTGATTGTTGTACAATGCCAATGCATCTTGAAATTGTTTTTGTTCGTGGGAGTAAATTTTAGTCTCTTGTGCGGTACTAAAAAAGATGAATCCTAATAAAAAAAAATATAATACTACAGTGTTAATCCGATTCATAGTGTTCTAAGCTCTTCTCGATTGATGTAAAGATAACGTCAAAATCTACGTCAAAGTATATTTAGCAGTTTTCAAAAATTAACATTCGTTGTATTTTTAGAACTTCGTACCTTTAGGTTATCAAAATTTAAAAATGCCAGAAACCATATTAAAATTACAAGACGCATCTATTTTTCAGAAAGAAAATTTAATTCTTAATAATGTAACACTCGAAGTAAAAAAAGGAGATTTTGTATACGTTATAGGAAAAACTGGAAGTGGAAAAAGTAGTTTTATGAAAACCCTATATGGTGATTTGCCTCTTAAAAAAGGAGATGGAAGCATTGTAGACTTTGACCTTAAATCATTAGAAGAAAAGCAAATTCCTTTTTTGAGGAGAAAGCTTGGTATTGTTTTTCAGGACTTTAAACTTCTCTCTGACCGCAATATCAATAACAATCTAAAATTTGTTTTAAAAGCTACAGGATGGGTAGATAACACTAAAATGGATGCAAAAATTGAAGATGTTTTAGATAAAGTTGGAATGAAAACAAAAGGTTTTAAATTTCCTCACGAATTATCGGGTGGTGAACAACAACGTATTGCTATCGCAAGAGCCTTATTAAATGATCCAGAACTTATTCTCGCTGATGAGCCTACTGGAAATTTAGACCCTCAAACAAGTGTTGAAGTAATGCGTGTTTTACAAGAAATTAATGAAAGTGGGCGCACCATTATTATGTCTACTCACGATTACGCTTTAATTTTAAAGTACCCTCATAAAACTATAAAATGTGATGAAAATAAAATGTTTGAGGTGATACAAAAAGCTGTATAGCATGGTTTACAAAGAAATTGATGGCGAAAAAACTAAAAAGACAAACCCCCTAATTGGACTCTTACTATTTTTAATCTCCTTAATACTGCTCTTTACAACTGGTATACTTGGTTTTGTCTTTGGTTTTTTTCAGCAGCTTTTTACTAAAGGCCTACGCGGCGTTGGTGAATACACCTTAAAAATAGCCATTTCTATAGACCAATTGGGAAATGTAGTACTACAACATTTACTTAATCTTCTTTGGATAAAAAAAGAAGGCTATAAATTTGGAAATAGGGATGAAACCATCTCTAGTGTTTTAGGGAAAAACAAACAATTAAACATGCTAACTGGGTTCGGAAAAGGAATTGACAAAGCACTAGATTTTATAGACCCTAATCACTCATTAAACTCTATAGATTATTTTATAGAGCCTCTTAAAGAGGATTCATAACTAGAGTAATTATTAAAAAGAAAATAATCGAATACAAAGATTTTTGTTTCTTTGTCAAAAAAAATAATTAGCCTATTATGGAGATTCTTGGTATTGATGTTGGTGGTTCAGGTATGAAAGCCGCACTAGTAAATGTAGAGACTGGTGAAATGCTAACCGAAAGATATAGAATACCAACTCCTGCAAAAAAAACGCCAGAAGCAATGGCTGAGGTTATTGCTCAACTTGTTAAGCATTTTGATTATTCTGGCCCTGTGGGGTGTGGGTTTCCTACTGTAATAAAAAATAGTATCTGTAAATCTACAGGTAATTTACATAAGTCGTGGCTAGGTGTTGATGTTGATAAACTTTTTGAAGATGCTACAGGGCAACAGTTTTCTGTAATTAACGATGCAGATGCTGCTGGATATGCTATTATGAACCATGGCATTGGTATAGGTCTAAAAGGTTTCGTTTTAATTATTACTATTGGAACCGGACTTGGGAGTGGCGCTTTCTTAAATGGAGAATTATTACCCAATTTTGAGCTTGGTCAAATTCCATACAAAGAGTATAAAAAAATTGAGACTTGGGCAGCAGGTTCAGCAATTGATAGAGAAGGCCTCACCTATGAAAAATGGGGAAAAAGATTTAATACTTTTTTAAATATTGTAGATTTAATAGTTTCACCAGACCATATTATCCTTGGTGGTGGTACATCTAAAGACTGGGAGGAATACAAAACATTTATCAATGTAGATACACCTGTAATTGCAGCACAGCTACAAAATCATGCAGGTATTATAGGAGCTGCTATGGCAGGGTCAAAAATTAAATCGATAATTTAAGTAATCTTATTACGCTTACGGTCAACTTCTTTTAAATAGATTTTTCGTAATCTAAGATGCGACGGAGTAACCTCAACATACTCATCTTTTTGAATATATTCTAAAGCCTCTTCTAAAGAAAATTTAATTGCTGGTACAATTTTAGCTTTATCATCTGCACCAGAAGAACGAACATTAGACAGCTTTTTAGTCTTTGTTACATTTACTGTCATATCATCTGAACGTGAATTCTCGCCAATTACTTGTCCTTCATAAATATCTTCGCCTGGATCAATAAAAAACTTACCACGGTCTTGTAATTTATCTATTGAGTAAGGTATTGCAGAACCATTTTCCATAGATACTAAAGAACCATTATTACGCTGGGCTATATCTCCTTTTAAAGGTTGGTATTCTAAAAAACGATGCGCCATAATAGCCTCACCAGCAGTTGCAGTTAATAATTGATTACGCAAACCAATAATACCTCTAGAAGGAATAATAAATTCGCAAAGCATACGAGAACCTTTAGCTTCCATACTGGTCATCTCACCTTTACGGATAGAGACCATTTCTACAGCTTTACCCGAAACTGTTTCTGGCAAATCTATAGTTAAATGCTCAACAGGTTCACACTTTTGACCATCAATTTCTTTTATAATTACTTGAGGTTGGCCAATTTGTAGCTCATAACCCTCTCTACGCATAGTTTCTATTAAAACCGAAAGGTGTAATACACCACGACCAAAAACCATGAATCTATCAGCACTATCAGTTTCTTCAACCCTAAGCGCTAAGTTTTTCTCTAATTCCTTTTCTAGGCGTTCTTTGATGTGACGAGAAGTAACAAACTTACCGTCTTTGCCAAAGAAAGGGCTATCATTAATAGTGAACAACATACTCATTGTTGGTTCATCTATAGCGATAGTTTTTAATTTTTCAGGGTTTTCAATATCGGCAACAGTATCACCAATTTCAAAACCTTCTACCCCAACAAGAGCACATATATCTCCTGTTTTCACTTCTTGAACCTTTTGTCTACCTAAACCTTCAAAAGTGAATAATTCTTTGATTTTTGACTTTACAATAGTACCGTCTCTCTTTACTAAAGAAACTTGTTGTCCTTCTTTTAAAGAACCTCTAGTAAGTCTACCAATAGCTATACGACCTGTAAAAGAAGAAAAATCTAAAGAGGTTATCAGCATCTGCGTTGTACCCTGTACTGGTTTAAATTCTGGCACATGTTCAATGACCATATCTAATAAAGGCTCAATATTGTCTGTTTCGTTCTTCCAATCGTCACTCATCCAGTTGTTCTTAGCAGAACCGTAAACTGTCGGAAAATCTAGTTGCCATTCTTCGGCCCCTAACTCAAACATTAAATCAAAAACTTTTTCATGTACTTCTTCTGGCGTACAATTTTCTTTATCGACCTTATTAATTACAACACAAGGCTTAAGTCCTAAATCTATTGCTTTTTGCAATACAAATCGTGTTTGCGGCATAGGTCCTTCAAAAGCATCTACTAATAAAAGAACACCATCTGCCATATTAAGTACACGCTCTACTTCTCCGCCAAAATCGGCGTGACCAGGTGTATCTATAATATTAATTTTGGTTTCTTTATAAACAACAGACACATTTTTAGAAACAATGGTAATACCACGTTCACGTTCTAAATCATTATTATCTAATATTAAATCGCCTTTGTTCTCATTATCACGAAATAATTGACAGTGGTACATTATTTTATCTACCAAAGTTGTTTTACCGTGGTCAACGTGAGCAATAATGGCAATATTTTTAATTTTAGACATAACCCTTGTTTTTGAGCGTGCAAAGATACTGTGATTTATCTATGTAACAGCACAATCAAATATTATTTTTATCTAATTGATTTTAAGTGAGTTTTATTATTTGTGCTTGATTTAGTCTAACCAATCTATTTCTGGTTTTTTAGATTTTCTTTTTGTGGCGACCCAACCAATTTTTAAATTTAAAATTGGTCCGTAACCAGAGGGTACTCCATCTCCTAAATAATAGCCAACTCCGGCAGAAACATCAAAATTAAATCCGTTTTCATAGGTGCGTTGCACGCCATGTAAAACTCCATAGTAACCAATATTAAAATTGTCTGAAGGAATATTGGTAGCAAATATTAATGGATCAAAATAAATAGATCTTGCTGCAGCAAAGTAATTGCCAGAATTACCTGCAACAACCTTATTGTTTCGTAAACGCTTGCCCAAATTATAATAGTATCTATATTCTGTGTTTAGAGCCAAGCCAAAGGCATAACCTTCTTGGTAGTATGCAAAACCAAGACCTAAGCCCCCATATATCGATTGGTTTTTAAACAAGCCTATTTCAAAGTCAATACCAGGACTAAAAAGATTAAATTTTAATTGAGTTCTTTCTATAAGTTTAGGTTTTGGCCCTTTCTCTTCTATAAATTGGGCACTTGCTTTTAAAGCAAAACCTGTAAACACTAGCGCATACAGTAGTTTTTTCAAAATGGTACTTTTAGTTGTCTTAAAATTATAAGATTAGCTATAAGTCCATTACTCTTTCATAAAATTTTAAGAGTTAAAATAGTGTGAATTATTTGCCTACACACCAACGTTTTTCACTTACAATCCACCCTATACTCAAATTTATTACGGGTTGTATACTCCCTTCAAAAGGACCTGCATAATATCCTGCACCAGCATCTATTGAAAAGCTAAAGCCAGAATTAAAACTTCTTTGTATGCCATAAACGATACCTGCATAACCATGAACACCATCAACAACTTGATTGTTAATTACTCTTGCATCGGGCGAGAATACCGCAACTGATGGGGCTATATAATTTCCAGAATTTCCATAAATATCCCTTCCTCGGCTATTGCGACCGTTAAAATTATGATAATATCTATTCTGAATTGTAATGGCTGGGAAGAAATCGTAATCTGCGATTGGGTCTTCAGAAACGGGTTCAATAGCCGCCTGCCAAGCTATTCTAAAGTCCAGTGTACTATTAACTCCAAGTGCCATTTCATACTCAACACCAGGGTTAATTACATTTATTTTTAACTGACGTAACTCGCAGTTTTTACCAAACTGGGCGCTTACTCCAAGAGAAAACAACAAAAAAATTAGGCTAATAATTCTTTGCATAGTAGGTTAATTTGGGTACTATAGTAACAGATATTTTTTCAAAATAGTATTTTTGTCTAAAATATATTTACATGCTATTAAGTCTTATTCCGCAGCTAAAACATACAAAAAGTGATAACTTTTTTCTTTTAGCTGGTCCCTGTGCTATAGAAGGCGAAGAAATGGCACTTCGTATTGCCGAAAAAATAGTACGTATTACAGATGACTTAAAAATACCTTTTGTTTTTAAAGGAAGCTTTAAAAAGGCGAACCGAAGTCGTATTGATTCTTTTACTGGAATTGGAGATGAAAAAGCACTAAAAATTCTTAGAAAAGTATCTGAAACCTATAAAGTGCCTACCATAACAGATATACATACCGAACAAGACGCTGTGATGGCTGCTGAATATGTAGATGTGCTACAAATACCTGCTTTTTTAGCCCGCCAAACGGATTTACTTGTTGCAGCTGCAAAAACGGATAAAACTATAAATATTAAAAAAGGACAGTTTATGAGTCCTGAAAGTATGCAGCATGCAGTTAAAAAAATAACCGACTCTGGTAATAACAAAGCATGGATTACGGATAGAGGTACTATGTTTGGTTACCAAGATATGGTGGTAGATTTTAGAGGTATCCCCACAATGAAACAATTTGCGCCAGTAGTTTTAGATGTTACACACTCTTTACAACAACCCAACCAATCTTCTGGTGTTACTGGTGGCAGACCTGCACTTATAGGGACAATGGCAAGAGCAGGAATAGCTGCTGGGGTAGATGGTCTTTTTATGGAAACTCATTTTGACCCTGCTAATGCTAAAAGTGATGGTGCTAATATGCTAGATTTAAGCTTGTTAGAAAAATTATTGAAGGACTTGATTGAACTACGCAAAGTGGTTAATTCTTTTTAAGAAAATATTTTCGCACTAAAAAATGTTTACTTTTAAGAAAAGTTCAGTATGAAATCTTTTCTTATAATTTACTTCCTTTTCGTTTATTCACTTTCCTTTAGTCAAAACTTTGAAAGCGTTGACTTAAAAGTTAGTAAATATCCTGAATTTGAAAACGTTAAAAATCTTTCCATTAGAATAAGTAACGATTTTGATACTGATATTGAAAAAGTACGAGCTGCTTTTTTTTGGATTTCAACTAATTTGACTTACAACAAGTCTTTAAATAATACTTTTAGAACACCACAATTTATATCCTATTTCTCAGAGTTTGAAAAGAACAAAAAAGTTGAAGCTCTAAAATTATTACGTATAAAAAATGCTTTCTTAAACAAAAAAGGAATTTGTTTTGATTATGCGTCATTATTTAATCAACTCTGTGAAGAACTTAATCTTCAATCAATTTTGATTAAAGGCATAGTTAAAGAAGAAATTAAAAAAATAAAAGGAGAAACCTTATATAAAAATCATGCTTGGAATGCAGTTAAAATTAATAATCAATGGAAATTATTTGACTGCACATGGGCTTCTTATCAATGGGATTTTGATAATAATAAACTTTTAAAAAAAATCAATAATTACTATTTTGATATTGATCCTAATATATTAATCAAAAGTCATTATCCTGAAAATAAATCATGGCAATTTCTCGATAAAACAATAACGCTACAAGCATTTTTTGAAGCACCGATTTTTTTTCCCGATTATTTTAAAAACAAATTAGAGCTTCTAAATCTAAATTCAGGCCAAGTTACAATTAACGCAAATGACAACAATTACATTAGATTTACTAATATCACCAAGGGTAAGCCCATCTTTTTTAATAATTCTAAGAGAACAATCAAAAAAGCAGCTTTTAAAAATGTAGGAGAGCAACGTATTCTAAAGTTTAAAACTAAGGATTTATTAAATGCTGGGGATTATTTAACATTATACTTAGAAAACAAACCAATATTAAAATTAAAATTAGAGTCTCTATAAATAATATATTTTTATTTATCTCTTTTATAAAATTTTTCTTTTCTAACCGCATATGCTTCTTGTAAAATAGCAGTCAACACCGTATTATCAATTTCTTCAAGGGTACTATACCGTAATGATTTTACCACTTTTCTATTTTCTGAAACCATCTTATCTAGATGCTTGGTTAAATGTGCAGCATTCCAAAAACCAACATCAACAAAATTTTTCTTTAAAGCTACATTCAAGTAACAAATAGGCGATTTATCAACATAAAAACATGGAATTTTCCATTTGTATTTTAGTTCCACCTCTGGAATGACATACTCAATAACAGATTTTACATGCAAAAGTATACTCCTAAAAGGTTCTGGTTGATTAAGGATATAGTTTTCTGCTGGGTTCATATGCTAAAAAGCAACCTGTTTGATTACTCGCTAATATCAGAATTTACATAATCTTGCAGATATTCATATCTTTTGGTGAGTTTTCCTTTAAAGGTCATCCTTGCTCTTTCTAAAATACCATCTTTATCCCCGTTAAAAAAAGCGGGAATAACATGTTTAGAGAATGCCTCGCCAAAACCATCGCTAGCATCTCTTGGTAATTCTGCCGGTAAATTATCTACGGCCATTACAGCAATAGCATTTTTGTCTTTATAATCTATTTCCTTTTCTGATTGCGGTTCGTAACCGTAAATGGGGTCTGCTATTGTTGAGGCTCTAATAGTAGTGGCAACTGGTCCATCTATATCACAACTAATATCTGCTACCACTTTTATCTTAAAATCTGGATGTTTTGCATCTTCTCTAGTATATAAAAAAGGTGCACCATCTCCATAAAAATGACCCGCAATATAGAAATCTGAAACCTTGGCAAACCGAAAGAAATTTGATTCATATTCCTTTGGATGAGCAAAAAAATCGGTCTCGCTACCTTTTTTACCATCTTTGCGTTTATTATATTCTAAGGGACCTATTTGGCAGTATACCGGTTCTTTATACGCTTTATTAAGGTAGTCTGAAACAGTAACTCTTTTTATTTTTATAGCATCTAACATCTCACAAGCTCCATTACCTACTCTGCCGCTACCCGTTAAAAGAATTTTAATATTTGGTAAGGATACTTTTTTTAGCATTGTAATTAAAGCTGCTTGATCTTTTAAACTTTCTGCTTTTGGCAAATTAAAAAGTGTATGTTTTAAACCGTATGCACGTACTCCATTATATGCCCCTACAATACCCGCATACCTTCCAAAGGCTACTAGTCGTTGGCCCTTTTTATTTGTAATTACTTCGTGGTCATACAGTTCTATATTCTTATCTAAAACCGCCTTTAATAAGTCGCGATTATAGCTTTGTTTTTTTATAGTATGAGAAAAGAAAAAGTATTTTTTATTAGGAATTAATGCATTAATAGGTACTTCTTTTACTCCTAAAAGCACATCGCAATCTGGCATCTTAGAATCTACCTCAATTCCCTCAGCTACGTATTCTTCGTTCGTAAAAACACGTATATCTGATGGTTCTACAATTATTTTAGCCATAGCGTATTTTTGCAGCACTTTATCACATAGTCTTGGTGATAAAACCACTCTTTTGTCTGGCGGATTTTTACGCTCTCTTATGATTCCGAACTTCATTTATTTGCGGTATAATTATTGTTCTAAATTAAGGGTATTAAAAAGGGTAAACAAACTTTTATGTTATAGGTAGATAAAATATGTAACTTTGCGCCCGCGTTAAGGATAGAGGCAAAGTACCCCGCTAGAACGTGCCTTTAGGTACGGGCAGGCGTGTACTGCCGAAAGCCTGACCTATTTTTAAACAAAGTAAAAAAATAGGGAACGCTCGTCTTTAGATTAGTATCTAAGAGATAAATGTTCTTTAAAATTATGGGGCCGACTGGTTTTGACAGCGAGACCAATGGTAATATAAGCATGTCGAGCGCTGGATTATAGCTCGTTAATCTCAGGATTCACACTTTTAATTGGCGATAATAATTACGCTCTTGCCGCTTAATCTGAATTATAGTAAGATTAGCCTCGTCTCTACTAGGTAGGGAAGCGAGATGTCTTTGAATAGCCCTTGTTGACGGCGATTCGTTTAAAGACACCATAAAAGTCAACACAAGGGTATTATTTGCTTTGGTAATACCACTAAAATCTTAAGAAGCTAAGTGTATATTGGGCGGTTTTTGGTCAGGTATGCATCTAAAATTAAACAAAAACTAAACATGTAGAAAGTATTATAATTGCTTGTTTGGACGGGAGTTCGATTCTCCCCGGCTCCACTTTATAAAGCTACCAAAGGGTAGCTTTTTTTGCGTTACACCGATAATATAAACAACACCTACTCTTATAGATTTATACCATTAGAGTTTTAAAAATTGAGAATAATATTCATAAAGAAAAAAATTATTCGCTCTTAGCGAAATTTCTTTCAATTAAATATTAAATTAGCTATCTTAAACATTAAATATAACTTTCTTAAAGAAATTAGTATTATTAAAGCTCCCACCCCAATAAGATTAGTCATCATAGAAGATGAGCCTATTGCATCTACTTACTTGCAAAAACAAATTAAAAAAGCTGGTTTTGAATTCCAGATTATAGCTGAAATTACTAACACTATTGACGCAATACGTTTTTTTTCTACAAATACAGATTATGACTTGGTATTTATGGACATTCGCTTACAAGATGGCTATTGTTTTAAAATATTGGATGCTATTACTATTGAAAAGCCAATTGTTTTTTGCACAACTTTTGACAATTATGCCATAGATGCCTTTAAGTATAATAGTATTGATTATCTGGTAAAACCTGTAAAAAAAGAAGCTGTTAAAACTGCTTTAGAAAAATATCAGTTTTTAAAAAAATTACAGGAAAATAGTTCGTTAGAACATAACGATGAACTAACAAAATCTTTGACTCCTACAACATATAAAAAAAGATTTTTAATACGTACAAGAAATAAATTAAAGCTAATCCATACAAATAACGCAGTCTGTTTTTATTCTAGTGAAGGGGACACCAAACTCATTGAAAAAAACGGCAACACACATGTTGTAGATTTTACTATGGAACGCCTAGATAAAATAATAAATCCCTCATGCTTTTTTAGGATAAACAGAAAGATTACGATTAACATAGATTATATCCATTGCATAGAAGATTACTTTAATAATCGCCTTAAAATTAAAATGGAAAAGGATATCCCTTTTGATTTAATTGTAAGTAGAAATAGAGTTAAAGACTTTAAAATCTGGCTTAAAGGGATTTATTAGAAACTAAAATAGTTGGCGCCTTAAATGCAGTGAATATTATATCAACGCTTCTTTAAAAAAGTATAATTACTAATCCGCTGCGAGTAATACTTTAAAAATTGCATTATCATTTAATAATTTAAATCCCTCATGTAACTTGTTTTGCTCAACAGCATAAGGATAAAAACAAATAGGTTCAATACATACCATATTAGTAACTTCTGTCCAGCACATAAAATGACCAAAACCCTCGGTTGTTATCGTAATACTTCTTTTATCTTTTAATGTGATTGATTGACAATTATAAAGCTGGAGGGCTCTACTACCAACTGCCATAATATCATTTATAGTTATTTTTCTATTTTCAGTTTCTATAGTAGCAAAGTCTGTAGTTATTTTAAATGCTGGGTGATAGCCTAACATAAAAGGCATATTCTTTTCTCCTGAAATTACAAATCGTATTTCTAAGCCTTTTTCACTCAACAAAAACGATTTTTCAAACTCGAAACTATAAGGCCATTGCATAAACTCTAAAGAAGATTTCTCTGGGTATTTTGAATTTTTTATTAGTGTATTAGCTTTATATACTTTCTTATAAACCGCCTTGAGTTTATCACTTTCGACAAGTTTATATTGCATCTGCCTTAGATGACCGTGCTGGTCTTGATGTGCTATTCCCTTTGGAGTGGTAATGCTAAAATTATTTTCGTTTAATGGTCCAATAATAGGAAACATTTCGGTGTCTGAAGAACCCCAACCAGGGCTACCTTTTTGATGGATAAACTCGTGATTATTTTGATTAAAACTAACAAGTTCTCCTTTGTCTATTTGTACAATTGTATTATTTAATTGCAATGTTGTCATTAGGAAGTTTAATTAAGAAAATGTAACTAGAAGACAATACAAAAATTACAAAGCACTTATTTCGGCATCGAGCCAAGACAATCTACTCTCAATCCAATTTG
>CAZLUS010000045.1:11641-16705 GCA_964562775.1 uncultured Flavobacteriaceae bacterium
TACAAAGCACTTATTTCGGCATCGAGCCAAGACAATCTACTCTCAATCCAATTTGTAAAGTAACCTAACTCTTGATCGTAGTTTTGACCAATAAAATTATTAGGCCAAATATATATTCCTAATACGGGCCAGACTTCAAAATTTTCAGCCGAAGAACCAGATTCTTCTAATAAAGATTCATAACCCGCAATGCGGTTTAGTATGGCATTATTAGACAATTCGTTACTTCTTAATGATAACCAACGGTCTTGTAATTGCGCTACATAAGTAGGGTCTTGCATTAATCTTTCCCACCAAAAGGGAACCAGCCAAAAATCGTTAGAACATCTATCATTAAACTTATATGCCCAAACATTAGTACTGCCGCCATCGCAATAATCAGCATTACCAAAAGCTAGGTTAAAATC
Source organism: uncultured Flavobacteriaceae bacterium (assembly GCA_964562775.1). Lineage (GTDB taxonomy): Bacteria > Bacteroidota > Bacteroidia > Flavobacteriales > Flavobacteriaceae > Croceitalea. The sequence goes on from CAZLUS010000045.1 coordinate 12,049, forward strand.
CCAGATGGGACCCATTCTAAGTTTTTCGTTTTTATCCTTGTGCATATAAGTACTTAATCGGTAACCATCAACATTATTTGCTAGCTCGTTTAATATAAAAAAATCTATAAAGCTATCTACATCAATATAAGCAGGGTAACCTGTATCTAAATCTGTAAAATTCTCTGAACTTAGCGCATCTTCAAAATCTGATATATAGTTGCTTATATATTCTTTTTGCGCTACAGTAATATCTTCTGCATCTGGTTCTTCATATAAAAAAAAGATGTCTTGATTATTAGAAGCATTTGGTGGTTCATAAGATGAAACAAAAGAGTTTAGATCATTGTACCCCTCACCTAAATTACTACCAGCTAACTTATCGATTTTTAAAATATACCCTCCAGTAAGGTCTTCGCCAGTATTTTCATCTTCTTTAAGTTTATTGATATCAATACGGTCACCATCTCTTTTTAGTGATTCCATAAAAACATAAACACCTTGGTATTGATTGTTAATAGTTACATCAACAAATAAAGTACGGCTTGCATAACGCCCTATATCTCTAGATAAATCGTATACTAAAATATTACGCATTAAGGCTTTATCGCTATAAGGACCGTGTAATATCCAATCTTCTTCTTCGGGCAGACCAAACAAGGAAACGTTAATATCCTCGTTATTTTCATCCCATGTTTCTAATCTATAAGATTTTTTAGGAAAGCCTTGTGAACTTGCTCCTCTAAACTCAATGCCCATATTACCATTATAAATGGTATCATTATCAATAACCAAAATAGCATCTGAGCTAATTCTAGGTTCATCTACTATTGCAATTCCCTTAGTATCTATAAATACCTGAGCTAAGGGCGCTTCTGTTTCACTACGTGGGTCTGTGTCTTCAACAACCTCATCATCGTCATCGATTGAAACTTGTGGTGGTTCATTATCTTCACTACAAGAGAAAACTAAAAAAACAAGAATATAAAAAAGGTATACTTTTTTTTGAGTTACAAATAGTTTCATAATCAATTTTTTAAACACTAAAGTTAATCTAAATAACCCATTTCTCGCATCCAATCGTCATTAAACATCTTACCAACGTATCTACTCCCATGATCATGGAAAAGAACTACAACCACATCATCTGGTCCAAAGTGTTCTTTTAATTGTAACAATCCTTTTACTGCTGCACCAGCTGAGTTGCCTAAAAACATACCTTCTTCTTTAGCCAATTTCTGCGTATAAACAGCTGCGTCCTTATCGGTCACCTTAGTAAAACCATCTATAATATCAAAATCTACATTTTTAGGTAGAATGTCTTCTCCTATGCCTTCCGTAACGTAAGGGTAAATTTCGTTTTCATCAAAAATACCTGTTTCATGGTATTTTTTAAAGACCGAACCATAGGTATCTATACCCCATACTTTTACATTAGGATTCTGCTCTTTTAGGTATTTACCTACTCCAGATATAGTACCACCAGTACCAACACCAACCACAAAATGAGTTACCTTACCTGCTGTTTGCTCCCAAATTTCTGGTGCTGTACTTAAATAATGTGCTTTGGCATTACTAGGGTTATCGTATTGATTTACATACCATGAATTTGGTATTTCAGTCGCTAGTCTTTTTGCGGTAGAATAATAGCTTTGTGGGTCTTCAGGAGCAACATCAGTTGGACAAACATGTACCTCACTACCTACTGCTCTTAGAATATCTACTTTTTCTTTAGACTGTTTATCGCTTATAACGCAAATCATTTTATAGCCTTTTACCACAGCGGCAAGAGCTAATCCCATACCTGTGTTACCAGAAGTCCCTTCTATTATAGTCCCTCCTGGTTTTAGTATTCCTGCTTCTTCTGCATCCTCAACCATTTGCAATGCCATGCGGTCTTTTACCGAGTTACCAGGATTAAAGGTTTCGTATTTAGCAAGCACCAGACAAGGCAGCTCTGCAGTTAACTTATTAAGTTTTACCATTGGTGTTTTACCAATAGTTTCAAGAATATTTTTTGCGTAATTCATAATAGCGCAAAGTTACGTTTTTGAATTGCTATCTAAGAAAAATATGTTATTTGATTTTTTAATGCAGGACTATTCAAACTTTATTGCTTTTACAGGAGAGATTTTAGAAACTGCATAAGAGGGTATTAGTAGCATTAAAAGACATAAAAGCATAACTCCCAGATTGAGTACTATGACAGTAGTAAAACTAATTTGCATAGGGATGTATTCTATATAGTATTCTTCTGGGTTTGGAAATTTTAAAAACTGGAATTTTTGTTGCAAAAAAATAAGGCCTAGACCAAGAAGATTGCCCCAAAGAAGACCTAAAGCAATTAAATAGGCCGCATTATACAAAAACACCTTTCTAACAGTCCAATTTGCAGCCCCTAATGCTTTTAGAACGCCTATCATACGGGTGCGTTCTAATATTAAAACCAGTAATGCGGTAATCATATTAATGCCTCCAACCAAAATCATAATACCCACTATTAGTGCCGTATTAAAGTCAAAAAGCCCTATCCATTCAAAAATTTTATAATATTTTCTTTTGATGTTTTGGGTGTCTAAAGTAGAAATTACAGCTCCGTATATTTCGTTGCTCTTTTCTTCTATCTTGTTAAAGTCTTTTAAAAAAACTTCAAAATTACCTACTTCGTTTTCAGACCATTTATTCATACGTTGAATATGGCGAATATCTACAAAAACATTATCTCTATCTAACTCTTCTATACCACTATCATAAATACCCACTACCTTAAACTTTCTATTGTTAGGTTGTTTTGATGGGTCATTATTTTTAAGAAAGATGGCAAAAAATGAATCATTCACTTTTAAATTTAAAAGGTTGGCTTTAATTCTAGAAATAAGCACTTCGTTATTAAGTTCAGCAGAATAATTTGGTAATTTACCTGCTACCAAGTATTCTTTAAAAGTGACCCAATTGTAATCTTTACCTACTCCTTTAGCGAGCATTCCCTCAAAAGTATCAGCTGTTCTTATAATGCCACCTTTAGTAGCCACTGCTTGCACATGAGAAATACCATCTACGTTTTTAAATTCTGGATAAAAATCTTGTTCTAATGAAACTGGTACTACAGAAACGTCTGAGCTATTATTGTCGTAATTATAAATTTGAACATGTCCGTTAAAGGCAGAGACTTTTTCTCGTATTTTTACCTGAAGCCCTGTTGTAGAAGCTATTGCAATTAACATCATAACAACACCAATGCTAATTGCTGCAATAGCAATTTTTATTATCGGAGCGGAAATACTAATTTTATGCTCCTTCCCTGTGATCAGGCGTTTGGCTATAAATAATTCTAAATTCAACAGATGCCCTTTTTTTCTATATTCAAAAGTACATTTTTATTGTTGTTTATTCTGTGTTCTGCTTGTGCACAAAAAAAAGAGCAGAAAAGTACATCTTTATCAAAAGAAACACCTTTGTTAAAGAAGGAAACGATTGTTGCTGCCAATAGGATGGAAGCCTATCTTCCAATTATAAAAGATAAAAAGATAGCTTTAGTAACAAACCAGACCTCGGTAGTTTTTAAACCTAAAGGGCATACGCACTTAGTAGACACCTTACTTTCTTTAAATGTTACACTTAAAAAAGTTTTTGCCCCGGAACATGGTTTTAGAGGTAAAGCAGATGCAGGTGAATTGGTAAAGGACGGTTTAGATACTAAAACACAATTGCCAATTATATCCCTCTATGGAAAGAACAAAAAACCATCTAAAAAGCAATTAGAAGGTATTGAAATGGTTTTGTTCGATATTCAAGATGTTGGTGTTCGCTTTTACACCTATATAGCTACTTTACAATTGGTTATGGAAGCCTGTGCCGAAAATAACATTCCCGTTTTAGTTTTAGATAGACCAAACCCTAATGCAACTTATATAGACGGTCCTACAATGGAAACAGCACATAAAAGTTTTTTAGGGATGAATTCCATTCCGCTTGTTTATGCTATGACTATTGGAGAATATGCGCAAATGGTTAATGAAGAAGGTTGGCTTAGTAATGGAGTTAAAGCAGATTTAAAAGTAATTCCCCTTAAAAATTGGAATCACCAAACCCCATATGCATTAGCAATACGTCCTTCACCTAATTTACCTAATGATATGTCTATTAATCTATACCCGAGTTTAGGGCTTTTTGAAGGCACTACTGTTAATGCCGGGCGTGGTACAGAAGAACAATTTCAACGTTACGGCGCTTCATTTTTAGATAGCTCTCAATATGGTTTTAAGTACGTCCCTAAACCAAATTTTGGTTCTAAACACCCAAAAGAAGAAGGAAAAACATGTTACGGCGAAGATTTATCTAAAACGAATCGTATGAATTCTGTTTCATTAAAATGGCTTATTAAAGCCTATAAAAATTCAAGCAACAAAAAAACATTTTTTAAAACCTCATCTTTTACCAAACACTCAGGTACTGAAAAACTTCAAAAACAAATAGAAGCTGGACTTTCAGAAAATGAGATTAAAGCTTCTTGGCAACGTGATATTGAAGCTTTTAAAACAATACGTAAAAAGTATTTAATTTACGATTGATCCGTAGTTGGTCTACGGTATTTATGAAAAGGCTGTTTTAACAAACCTAAGATGCTACTATTTTCTTTTTCGTTAGGAAAAGTATCTACACCATAAACAATTTTATC
>CAZLUS010000046.1:0-8412 GCA_964562775.1 uncultured Flavobacteriaceae bacterium
AAGAACAATTTCTTTCTCATAAACAGATGTAAAATGTTTAAATCTTTTCTTTTAGGTAGCTCGCTGTAAAAGACTTTTTACTTTGTATGATTTCTTCCGGAGTACCTTCGACCAGTAAATTACCACCATTAGCACCACCCTCAGGGCCTAAGTCAATAATATAGTCAGCACATTTTATGAGTTCTATATTATGTTCAATGACAATTACAGAATGGCCTTTATCAATTAAAGCATCAAAAGATTTAAGTAGTTTTTTAATATCATGAAAGTGAAGCCCCGTAGTAGGTTCATCAAAAATAAAGAGCGCTTTGTCTTTGGTGTTTCCTTTTACTAAAAACGATGCTAGTTTAATACGCTGTGCTTCTCCACCAGATAGGGTAGAGGAGCTTTGCCCTAAGGTTACATAGCCCAAGCCTACATCTTGTAGTGGTTGTAATTTGCTTATAATCTTATTTTGCTGATGTGTTTTAAAGTGTGCTATGGCCTCATCAATAGTAAGCATTAAAATATCATTAATGCTTTTACCTTCGAATTTTACTTCTAGCACCTCTTTTTTAAATCGCTTACCCTCACAGACATCGCACTGTAAGTGTACATCTGCCATAAACTGCATTTCTACAGTAATTTCACCTTCTCCTTTACATTTTTCGCATCTACCGCCATCCACATTAAAAGAAAAGTGTTTTGCTTGGTATGCTCTTAGCTTACTTAGTTTTTGCGAAGCGAATAAAGCGCGAATATCATCATATGCTTTTATATAGGTAACAGGATTAGAACGGGAAGACCTTCCTATGGGGTTTTGATCCACAAATTCGATATGCTTAAGTTGACTATACTTTCCTTCAATTTTTGTGAACTGTCCTGCCTTTTCGCCATAGCCTCCTACTTCTTTTAATATAGCAGGGTATAGTATTTTTTTTACTAAGGTGCTTTTGCCACTACCAGAGACTCCTGTAACTACAGTAAGTACATTTAAAGGAAAAGTTACATTTATATTTTTAAGATTATTTTCTCGCGCCCCCTTTATCTGAATATAGTTTTTAGAATTACGGCGTTCTTTTGGTACTTCAATTTCTAAGGTTCCATTAAGGTATGAAGCTGTTAATGAGTTGGTTTTTACAATTTCACTTAAAGGCCCTGTAGCAACAACCTCTCCGCCAAGTGTACCTGCTTCAGGTCCTATATCTATTACTTCGTCTGCCGCTTTCATAATATCTTCATCATGTTCTACAACTATGACGGTATTCCCTAAATCACGAAGCGATTTTAAAACTTCAATTAAATTTTCAGTGTCTTTGGGGTGTAATCCAATACTAGGTTCATCTAAAATGTACATAGACCCAACCAAACTACTCCCTAAAGAGGTAGCTAGATTAATGCGTTGGCTTTCACCACCCGAAAGTGAATTCGATTTTCGGTTTAAAGTTAAATAGCTTAAACCTACTTTGTTTAAAAAATCTAAACGCGTATTAATTTCTTTAAGTAAACGCTTGGCAATAATAGTATCGTGTTCTGATAAAGTTAGCGATTCAAATAAAGGTGTTAAGTCTTTAATAGGTAATGCAATAATATCAGAAATAGAATATCCATTAATTTTTACATAGTCAGCTTCTTTTCTAAGCCTTTTGCCTTTACAAAGCTTACATTTTGTTTTTCCGCGGTAGCGCGAAAGCATTACACGGTTTTGTATTTTATAACTTTTCTCTTCTAGTTGTTCAAAAAACTTGTGAATCCCTATAAAATGTTCATTACCGTCCCATACGAGTTGTTTTTGTTCTTCAGACAGCTCAAACCAGGGTTTATGAATAGGGAAATCAAACTTATACGAAGTATTAACTAATTGGTCTTTATACCAACTCATACTCTCACCACGCCATGGAAACACAGCTTCTTCATATATAGACAATGCGGTATTTGGAACAACCAAATCGGCATCTATACCTATTACATCACCATAGCCTTCACATTTTGGGCAGGCTCCATAAGGATTATTAAAACTAAATAGGTGTACGTTAGTTTCTAAGAACTTTATATTGTCTAACTCAAATTGGTTGCTAAACACATTTATCGCTTCAGTTTCTACATTTGCTATGCTACATCTACCTTTGCCTTCAAAAAAAGCATTATCAATAGCATTGCCTAATCTATTATAGAAATCTTCATCGTCCTTTACCACAATACGATCTACAACCAGTTCAAATTCTTTACCTATTGTTTCTGGTGCTTGATCTATACGTATAATCTTTCCTTTGTATTTAATACGTGCATAACCTTGTTTAGAAAAAAGGGCTAATGATTTTATACTATCTCTATCTTCTTTAATTGTTATAGGTGCAAGAAGTAGTAGCTTGGTGCCCTCTTTAAAAGTTTTAACATGGGCAACAACATCTGCTACAATATCTTTCTTTACTTCTTTACCAGAAATAGGAGATATGGTTTTACCAATTCTAGCGAATAGTAATTTTAAATAGTCATAAATTTCTGTAGTTGTACCTACAGTAGATCGTGGATTGGTGGAGTTTACTTTTTGTTCAATAGCAATTGCAGGCGCTATACCTTTTATATAATCTACTTTTGGTTTGTCTAGTTTACCTAAAAATTGTCTGGCATAAGACGATAAACTTTCTACATACCTACGTTGCCCCTCAGCATATAAGGTATCAAAAGCCAGGCTAGACTTACCAGAACCAGATAATCCTGTAATAACTACAAGCTTATTTCTTGGAATAATTACGTCTATATTCTTAAGATTGTGCAGTTTGGCACCTTTTATGATGATTTTATCCTTAGAATTGACGTCTTTAATGTTAAACATTTAGTTTTATTTAATATTCAAAGATACAATTGAATGTAGTTAATGACTATATTATTAACTTTGACATCTAAAATCATGCATATCACAACATAGTTTTTTTGAAGGAGCCCCTTCTATCTATATTTGGTGTGTAATTAAAATCTGAATAGGCCTATACAGCAATAATTACTTTTTTATTTAATAACTCGTAACTCAAAAGCCTTTACTAATGCTAAAGGAGGCTTTATATGTTAACCAAAAAGTAATTTGTATGGAACTCCAAATTGAAGACTCAATACTTGTTAAAGAATATATTGGCGGTGATGAAAAAGCGCTAGAAGTGCTAATAAATCGTCACAATCAAAGAATCTCTAGCTTTATTTATTCTAAAGTTTTAGATAGAGATGTTACTGAAGATATTTTTCAAGACACCTTTATTAAGGTTATTAAGACTTTAAAAAAGGGTTCTTATAGCGAAGAAGGTAAATTTTTACCATGGGTAATGCGTATAGCACACAACCTAATCATTGACCATTTTCGTAAAAATAAAAGGATGCCAAAGTTTGAAGGTAGTGATGATTTCAATATTTTCTCGGTAATCCATGATGATAAATTAAACGCAGAAAAGCAATTGATTAAAGACCAAATAGACTCTGATCTAAGTTCTTTAATTGAAGAATTGCCAGATGATCAAAAAGAAGTTTTGATAATGCGTATGTATAAAGACATGAGCTTTAAAGAGATTTCTGAGAATACTGGTGTTAGCATAAATACAGCTTTAGGGCGTATGCGATATGCATTAATTAACCTTAGAAAAATTGTTGAGCGTAACAATATCGTTTTAACGAATTAATCTACCTTATAACGAGTCTTACAATAATTCCATTTTAGTGCCGTTATCTATGTATAACAAAACGCTAGAATATGGAAGAAATTTACTCTGAAGAACAAAAAATCTGTAAAATCACTAAAGCTAGACCAGAAACGGTAAGGTTTTTATTAGGATTTTCAAAATCAATGCACATCATTGATTACAGAAACATGAAGTTCGAAACTATTTTGAATTAGAAGTTAAATTCTAATAAAAAAAGCCGCTATTAGCGGCTTTTTTTATGCTTAAAATAGGCATTTAAGACAGTTTTTCTACCAATTGTTTTGGTAATAATATCTTTATCAAGATCCCAGCCTCTTGCAGGTGAGTATTCTCTGCCATACCATATAATTTGAAGATGTAGTTTATTCCATATCTCTTTAGGAAAGATACGTTTTGCATCTTTTTCGGTTTGCACTACATTTTTACCATTTGTAAACCCCCAACGATACATAAGTCTATGTATATGAGTGTCTACAGGAAAAGCAGGAATGCCAAAAGCTTGAGATACTACAACACTTGCTGTTTTATGACCAACAGCTGGTAATTCTTCTAAAAGTTCAATTTCTTGGGGAACTTCTCCATTGTATTTTTCGATTAAAATTTTAGAAAGTCCATGAATCCCTTTAGATTTCATTGGAGACAAGCCAACTGGTCTAATAATATCGCGGATTTCTTCAACAGTTAATTTTACCATATCATAAGGATTATCTGCTTTTTCAAAGAGTAAGGGGGTAATTTTATTTACTCTAACATCTGTACTTTGTGCAGATAAAAGCACTGCTATGAGTAGGGTATAAGGGTCTTTATGGTCAAGTGGAATAGGGATTGTAGGATAGAGTTCATCCAAAGTCCTAATCACAAAATTTATTTTTTCTTTTTTAAACATTTTTGTTTAACTTTAATGAATATTTTTTAAACAAAATAAAAATTTATATGAATACTTTAAAAGTAGGTGATAAAGTACCTGAATTTTCAGCAAAAGACCAAGATGGAAATATAATTAGTTTATCTAATTATGCAGGAAAAAAATTAATCCTTTTCTTTTACCCCAGAGCAAATACCCCAACTTGTACTAACGAAGCTTGCGACCTAAATGAAAATATGAAACATTTAAAGAAAGCAGGATACGAAGTATTGGGTGTTAGTGAAGATTCGCAACGTAAACAATATAATTTTAGAGATAAATTTGGGTTTGAATACCCTTTAATAGCTGATGAAGACCATACTGTGATAGATATATTTGGTGTATGGGGACCTAAAAAATTTATGGGACGCGAGTTTGATGGTATACATAGAACTACCTTTATATTAGATGAAAATGCAGTAATTTCTAGGGTGATAGATAAGGTAAAGGCAAAAAGTCACGCCCAGCAAATACTAGAAGAATAATATAATTTTAAAAAAAGCCTAACCTATTAGGTTAGGCTTTTTTTATTTCTCTTTAATAATATCGGTATCTACAGGAATATCTTTTCTCGCGAACAGTTTTTTCTCTTCAATAATTTCAGCGATACCTTCAGGGAGCATTTCTTGCCACCCTTTTTCGTTTTTTGTGATGCGCTTTAAAACATCTCTAGAAAAAATGTGCATAATATCTGGATCATAATCGATAATATCCATCACTTTGTTATTGTATTTAAAGAATTTATACAATTCTTTCATTCTAGGATGTACTTTTACATTGTTACTGGTCATAACCTGTCCAGTCTCTGCATTTTTCATTGGGTATAGATACACTTTTAAATCTTTAAAGAATAGTTTTCCAAAAGCTTCTAATATACCTCCACTAAGATGGCTGTAATAATTTTCATCAAATATATCTACTAGGTTGTTTACCCCCATAGTTAAGCCAATGCGTGCTTTAGTATAGTTGTTTAAGTACTCTACCAATTTGTAGTATTCTTGGAACTTAGAAATCATTACCGTGTGTCCTAAAGAACATAAAAGTTCTGCTCTGTCCATAAAATCTTGCTCGTCTATTTCTCCAGATGCTTTTAAATTGGATAATGTAATTTCAAAAATCACAATAGACTTGTCCATATCTACCGTTTCTTCACGAATAAATATGTCATATGATTTTTTGAACATATCCATATTTACTTTAGTAACAGGTCTAAAGCTACCACGTAATGCTAAAATGTTTTTCTTATAAAGTACTGAAGCAGGGAGCAGATTATTTCCGTCTGGGCCAAACATTACAGCATCTGTCATATTATTTTTAATAAGCTGTAAGCTCATTAAACGATTGTCTACATCTCTAAAATTTGGACCAGTAAAGTTTACCATATCAATTTCTATGGTGTCTTTATCAATATGATCGTATAAATATCTTAGCAGTTTCTTTGGTCTATCAAATTTAAAGTAAGCACCATATATTAAGTTAACCCCCAGAATACCTAGGGTTTCTTGTTGCAACCTAGCTTCGTTTTGCTTAAAGCGTATGTGTAGTATTATTTCATCATATTCCTTTTGGTCTGGATCTAACTGAAAACGAAGTCCAATCCAACCATGACCCTTATAGCGCTTGGAGAAATCTATAGTAGCTACAGTATTTGCATACGAAAAGAAACGATAATTAGGATTGTTTTTCCTGTCAATGCGCTCTTCTACCAACTGCATCTCATGACTAAGCATCGTTTTTAAACGAGCTTGAGTAACATAACGCCCATCATTCTCTACACCATAAATGGCATCACTAAAAGATTTGTCATAAGCGCTCATTGCTTTTGCAATAGTACCAGACGCACCGCCAGCTCTAAAAAACTGTCTAGCAGTTTCTTGTCCAGCTCCAATTTCGGCAAAAGTGCCGTATATATCAGGATTTAAATTAATGCGAAGTGTTTTCGCTTTAATTGAAGGGATATTTTCAAACTCGTTTATTTTGTTTGATTTAGTAGCCATGTTTCTTTTTTTGTTGTTAACAAAGTTAAGAAGTTACAGAAATCTTTTAAGCAAATAAGTTATAATTTTGATTAAAATGAGTGAAACGTTAAAAGTAACATTTTTAGGTACGGGAACTTCGCAAGGGATTCCTATAATAGGGAGCGACCATCCTGTTTGTTTAAGTGCCAATCCTAAGGATAAAAGACTTAGAGTATCTGTACTTGTACAATGGAAAACCTTTAGTTATGTTATTGACTGTGGACCAGATTTTCGACAGCAAATGCTTGCTAATCCAATAGATAAGCTAGACGGCATATTATTTACGCATGAACATGCAGACCATACAGCAGGTATAGATGATATAAGACCTTTCTCTTTTAGACAAGGGGATATATCCATTTATGCAGATTCTAGAGTGGTTAAAGCACTTGAAACTCGTTTTAAATATGTGTTTGCGAGGAAAAATAGATACCCTGGAGCTCCTGCTATTACTATCAATTTAGTAGATAAGGAGAATAGTTTTAATCTTGATGGACTTGAAATAACTCCAATAGAGGTGATGCATAATATCCTACCCATTTTAGGTTATAAAATTGCAGATTTTGTGTATTTGACAGATGTTAAATCGATACGGGAGTCCGAATTAAATAAAATAAAAGGATGCAAGGTTTTAGTAGTTAATGCATTACGAATAGAGCCTCATATTTCGCATTTTAATTTAGAAGAAGCGTTAGCTTTTGCTGAGACAGTAGGGGCAGAGCGCACCTATTTTACACATATAAGTCATCTTTTGGGTTTCCATGACGAAGTAGAAAAAGAATTGCCAGACAATGTACATTTGGCATACGATAATTTAAAAATAACCATATAATGAAAAAGAATATTTTTTTATACCTATTTGTATTTGCAGCTTTAATTGCACTTTATCTTATTGTTAATGCAGGAAAGATGGAAAAAAGAAATCTGACTCAGATTCAGAAACTAGAAAAGCAAGTACAGCAGCTAAAGGATTCAGTTCAAGATTCACAATTACAAATTTTAGACATCCAATATTTTTCTTTAGAAAACAATGATGATGCCTTAGCGTATTTTGAACATTTAGATATAAACGACCCAACACGTTATATTGAAGATAAATTATTAGAAACAAATGAGGAAAAAGGAGATAATCCGTTAGTTCCTTTTGAAGGGATGAATAGTGATTTTAAAATAAATAAAATTAAAATTCTTAATCATAAATGGATTTTAGCCGATTTTTCTGATGGGCAATTTTGGGGTGATTTAGTTATTAAATATGAACTTAAAGACGACTTAAGTATAGATTTTACTAGAGTAGAACACTTATTGTATTCTAGAAATAATTAAACATATAAATACTTTATTTTAAGTAGTTTATATGTAATATTATAAAGTATAACTTAACTTATATTTTAGTCTTTAACCATGTTCTAAAAGAATAAAAGTTAGCGGGTGCTACACCATGGCCAACATTAAATTCCTCGAATTTGTGATTGATAGCTAAATCGTTAAGAAACTTAGGAGCATGTTGTGCCCACTCAATTGGGATTACAGCATCTACTTGACCGTGCGAACAATAAAAACTGAGTCCAGAATGGTCTTTGTTTTTATATGTTTTTGTTAGAATATTTTCATTAATATAACCACTAAGAGCTATTACATTTTTTACTTTTTTAGGGTAGGATAAAGCTACTGCGTAACTTAAGATAGTACCTTGACTAAAGCCCAAAAGCGTAACATTTTTTGAATCTAGCTTATAAGCATCACAAGCTTCATCTATAAACGAAGCTATTTTCTCTCTAGATTCAATAGCTTGTACATCATCACTCCATTTTCCTTGTTC
>CAZLUS010000046.1:8512-16600 GCA_964562775.1 uncultured Flavobacteriaceae bacterium
GTAAACCATTTTTGAAAAAAAGGGCCTAGAAATGGGATTAGCTTTTCTTTGTTTTTTAGGAGTCCGTAAAAACTAAAAATCCATAACGCAAAAAAGAGTACAAATAGAATTTCCCATGCGTAGGTTATAGGGGTATAATTTAGAAAAAGGACTAAAGCATGGAACAGTATATGCAAGCCAAAAGTTTGTTTAATATAAAAACGAGCAAATGCATTCTTTGGCTCTAGATTCATTGTGATAGCTATAAGGCAACCAACTAAAGTAAAATGCGCAATTATTGCAGTTGTTTTACCAGCTTTAATATTTTGTTCCAAACTAGTTTAAAACTATCTTTTTATTATTAATACAACCGTAGACTTTCCCTTTTAGCTGTTTTTCTATGAATAAGCTGTTTTTTGAAGTGGATTTTATATCCGTACTTTTAAAAGTGAACTCGTTTTCTGGATTAAAAAGTGTGAGATTAGCAATTTCACCTTCTTTTAGCTTGGGTTTGTCAATTCCAAAGCGTGTTCTTCCTTTGGTTAGCAGTGCAACTACTTCTTCTGTGTCTAAAACGGTGTTTAATGCACTAAAAGCAGTTTCTAAGCCTATAGTCCCATAAGTAGCATTATCAAATTCTACTCTTTTTTGTTCTATATCAATAGGAGTATGGTCACTAGTAACAAAATCTATTACCCCATTTTGCAGCCCTTTAAGTAAAGCTTTAGCATCTTTTTGGGTTCTTAATGGGGGCTTTACTTTATAATTAGAGTCAAAAGTATCTAGCGCGGCATCGGTTACTATTAAATTATGTATAGCCACACTAGCAGTTACATTCAAGCCTTTTTTCTTAGCTTCTGTAATTAGTTTAACAGCACCAGCAGTTGATACTGTAGGGATGTGTAATTTACCTCCCGTATATTCTAAAATGTATAGGTCTCTTATAATTTGCAATTCTTCTGCTAATGCAGGTATTCCCTTTAATCCAAGTTTTGTAGAAACTTCACCTTCATTTACAGTGGCTTTACCTTTTATTTTAAGTTCTTCAGGATATGAGAGTACCAAACCTTCAAAGTTTTGTGCGTATAACAGGGCTATTTTAAGCAGGTTGGAATCTGTTATTGAAGCTTTGTAATCGTAAAAAGCAACCGCCCCAGCATTTTTCATATCAAAAAGTTCGGCAAGAAATTTGCCTTCGCCTTTTGCCGTTAAATTTCCTAAAGGGTATAGATTAGTTGCAAAACCTTTACTTTTCTCTTTTAAGAAAACAATATTAGAACTTGTATCAGGAGTAGGCTTAGTATTGGGATTAAGTAAAATATCTGTAAAACCTGATGATGAAGCTACTTTTAAACCATTTTTAATTGTTTCTCTTTCTTCAAAACCTGGTTCGCCAAAACTCACACTACTATCAAACCAGCCTAGAGAAACATGTAGGTTCTCTAATTTAATTTCTTTAGCATCTTTAGGAGCATCTATTTTAGATGCTATTTTTTGAATGATGCCATTTTTAATGAGTATATCCCTTTTTTTTTGATGAATAGCAGGGCTGTTGTGTTCTATAATTTTAGCAGACCTTAGTAGTATGTTCATGCAAGGAATTTTTGTATCAGCACTTCCACCAGAGCGAAAACTATTGCAAAAATAACAAACCATTTCCAATATTGGGCAATCGAGTTGTCTTTAGCTAGTTCTTCAAATACTTTTGGAATAGATTCTTGTATCTTTTTTGCTCCTACATTAGCACTATTAGTATAGCGTAAAAGGCTTTCGTCTCTTTTAAAATTAAAGGCTAAATTAGACAGGGTATCTTTTCCATTAGCGATACTATAGATACCATCCTTGTTAGGATTATCTATAAATGTTAAGCTTACCTTATTCGCATAGGCTTGTTGTAGGGGTATAAATTCTACATCAGGTTTTATGAGCTTTAATACATTGTCTTTTGTTATTTTATTTGCTAAGTCGATAGTAGTATTTACCCCGATAGGAATGTATAATTGCGGTACTTTAAGGCTTTTTAAACCCATATTGTAAAAGGTGGGTACTATTAAAGGCGCATTTTTAAAGTTAGAACTCTCCTTATCTAAAGGAGCCGTAAAAACAAAAGTATTGGCACTCCCAATTAAAAATGGTGCTCCATTAGCATAGGATATTATTTTAGGACTAGTGGTACTAACTGACCAATATGATTTAACCAAAGGGTAATCAAAATTTGAAACTTCCTTTTCAAAAACATTAGCTAGCAAAGGATGTTTATAAGCAATGTCAGTAATTTTCTGCTCTTGTAAATTTTCTTTTGTGTATCTGCATAAAAAGAGACTAGATAGTAATGTATTGTATGCATCTACATCTATCTCTTTATTAGGAATGATAACAAGGCTTCCGCCTTTTTTTTGGAAAGCAATTAGAACAGTCTGTAGGCTTGTTGGAATTGTTTTTAATCCATTTAGAACAACTAAATTGTTAGCGTCTATCTTGCTGTAATTTAAATTTTTAAGCACATAGTTTTGAAATTCGAATTCTTCTTCGGTATAGATTCGCTCAAGGAAAACAGCATTCGCTTCGCTAACAGCTAATACTTTAATCTTATCTTTTGCGCCAATATTAAAATAGAAATCGTTGTCGTACATTAAACTATTGTCCGAAATAGAAATACGACCTTGTATGGCTTCATCTTTAGGTAAGGAAACTGTAGTACTCGTCTTTAGATTTGAAGTATATTCTACCGCTGTTTTAGCGATTAAACTGTTTTTATTAAAGATTGAAATGGGTATGCTCTGGTCTTCTGTAAGTCCAGAAATATCGATGCCAATTTCAATTTGATCTCCTACAGCATTCTTATAATACACCGAATCTATAGCTATATTGCTTGTGTGCTCTGGTTTTAGATGTACTAGATTTACGACAATATCTCGTAGCGTGTCTTTCTTTAATTCTCCGATGCCTTCTTGAAAATCTGAAATAAAGACTAGGTTTTTTTGTGTGGCATTACTTTTAGAAAATAGTGTTTTAGCTTTTAGTACAACCTCGTTATAGGTTAATTGTTTAGACTGACTAGTAATACCTAAAAGTCTATTTTGAACCCCCTTTAAGCTTACATCTTTAAAAGTTTTATGGTTGGTAAAAAGACTAAATTTAGACTCACTGGGCATTACTTTTATGATATCTTGCAAAGCAGTTTCAAGTAGTGTAAAACCATCTTTCCTAGCTTGCATACTAAAAGAATCATCTAAATAAACAACCATTTCTTTTTCTTGTAGTGCAGTTTTTTTAGCAAAAAAAGGCTGTGCAAAAGCAATAATAAGGCAGGCTAATAAAAGTATTCTACTTAGTAGAAGTAGCCATTTTTTTAGTGTATTACTTTTTCTGGATTCAGAAATCACTTTTTGTAGCATAGCTACATTTGTAAAAGGAGTCCTCTTAAATCTACGTAATTGAAAAAGATGGATAAGTATTGGAATCAGTAGTAAAAAAAGAGCCCAAAGAATTTCTGGATGTTTAAACTGCATTCCTAAATTTAATTAGTCAAATATAAAGCTTTATGGCGTTTTAGTTGCAACTTTTACATGTTAAGACTTTTGTAATTTGAAAGTATCTTTAATTCATCAGCAGAAAAAGTAAAAATCTCGAGCTGCTTTTTGTCCTAACCCATTTAAATAGGTTTTAATTTCTAACTGTGCGTTTTCATTTGCAACTGTAATAATACTTTGAGGATTTTTTAGGCTTTCTATTTTAGAAAAATGAAACATGTTTTGTCCATAAATTTCCTTGTCAATTTTATTAGGATTGTCGCATAGCCAAATAAAATCTACTTCTTTTGAAATTAGTTCTTTAGCAATTTTTTTTCCTTTAAATCCGGCACCCCAGACGACTAGTTCTCGTGAAGTTTTATATTCTAATTTTAAAAAATAATAAAGTTTTATATCTAGAAAATAATTCTGAGCATAGTGCTCATGTGTTCTAGAAGTACGTGTGTCATAATCCCTCCATAGCAACAATACTTGGTTGCAAGGTATAATTTTTAGTCCGTGTTCGTAAAAACGAAAGGTTAAATCATAATCTTCTGGGTAGCGGTTAGGTTTAAAAGCATCACAGGCATCAAAATCATCTTTATAGACCATCCAGCAAGGGGAGGGGATTACACATTCTTTATAGATTTCTGTATAATTGCTTCCTAATGCTGTTAAGCTGTTTAACCATTTTTCATATCGGGAATAACCGTCACTAATGCCTCTTTGTGAGAAATATTGAACTTGACCTATGGCCACATGTTTTTTACCTTTTGTTTGAAGGGCTTCTACCATAAATTCTAACCTATTAGGTTTCATAATATCATCAGAATCCATACGGGTAATAAATTCCCCAGTACTTTTTTGATAGGCTAGTCTTAAGGCAGGGATTATTCCATTTTCACTATTAGTGTAGACCTGTATTCTAGAATCTTTTTTTGCATAAGATTCTACTATGCTTAAACTGTTGTCATTGGAATGGTCATTTATAGCTACAATTTGCCAGTTTACATAGGTTTGTGCTAATATAGAATCTAAGCACTCGTTAAGAAAGGCTCCGGTATTTTTAAAAGGTATTAAAATGCTTATCACACAGTTATTTTTCTAAAACTTGCTTAATTGCATTTTCTGCCATTTTACTTAAAATATCGTAACCTTCTTTTGTTAAATGTACTTCGTCAGATGTTAAAGCTTCTGGTAATCCATTCCTTTCATCAGCCATAGCAGTAAAATAATCTAGATAGTATACACCTTTTTGTTCCGCCATATTTTTTAGCATACCATTTAACTGTGGGATTTTAATATTTGGTTCAAGTCCAGGTCGCCACGGATAATCATAGGCAGGTAAAACAGAACACACAATAGGGCATATGCCATTAGCTTCTGCAAGTTCTACCATAGAAAGGATATTATCTCTAATTTCTTTTAAGCTTATAGGACCAGTATTGCCAGCAATATCGTTAGTTCCTGCAAGAATAAGTACTGCCTTTGGACTGAGCGCTATTACATCTTGCCTAAAACGAAGTAGCATTTGTGGTGTTGTCTGTCCGCTTATACCACGGTTTATAAATGAGGTATTTTTAAAGAAGGATTTTGTCCACCCTTCTGTAATAGAGTTGCCCATGAAAACAACTCTATTTTGGTCTATAGGCTTGGCTAATAAAACTTTATTTGAAGACTTATACTTTGTTAAATTAGGCCAGTCTTGCGTTTGGTCTTGGGCTCTTGTAAAAAAATTAAACATACTGAGTAGCACTATAAAGCTTGTTTTTATTTTAAACATAATTTATTGGTTTAATAAAATGTTTAGTATTTAGCACTTTTACCTGTATTGGAAGTTCTTTTAATAAAATTTCTAATATCGTCATTAGCTTTTTTTAAATCTTCTCTTCTTAAATACATCATATGGCCAGAGCGGTAGCCTTTAAATTCAAAACGGTCTTTCATGCGGCCACTTGGGTCTACTTGCCACATGGTGTATTTTGCATTAAAATAAGTTGTAGCACCATCATAATATCCAGATTGTACTAGTACGTTTAAGTATGGATTTTGCGCCATTGCTTGTCTTAAGTTCTCACGTGTATTATCATTCTCATTATTCCAAGGGTGTACTGGGCCAAACATATTGTATTTAATATCTGTTTTAAATTTCAATTCTTCTTGCAAATAGTAGTTAATTGCAGGCGTAAAACTATGGAGCCATGATGTTATTTCAGAATTATAATCGGGTCTTATACCAATAGCATTTTTATCGATACCAGTATAACGGCTGTCTAAACGCCCTACGGTAAAATCGCCTTTATCTTTTAAAAGATTTTTCCAAAAGAAAGCATTTGGAACAACGAGATTATGGTCTAGAATATCTTCTTCTTTTAAACCAGAATAATATGCCATTTTTTTAGCTGCTTCTTTTTTTTCTTCGGCAGAAATAAAACCTCCTTTAGCGATAGCGGGAATAAGAGAATTTACAGTATAATTTTCAGATTCTGGTAAAATATCTAGTAAGTCTTTGTTTTGTAACTCAGGCGGTAACACTTTATGGTGCCATGCAGCTGCAGTAAAGTATGGCAAGTTTAAAGCAGATGATACGGGACCACCAACTCGAATTACTTTATAGTCTGCAGGAGAAACCATAATAACACCATTTAAATAAATCCATTGTTGGTTTTGTAAGGCTAATGAGAGTCCCATTACACGAGTACCGCCATAACTTTCACCCACAATATACTTTGGCGATAACCATCTATTATTTCTGGTAACAAAAGTGTTTAGCCATTCTGCTAAATATTTTATATCGGCGTTAATACCAAAAAAAACATCTCTATTACTTTCTTTACCCTTTTCCATACCCATGCTCATACCCATTTCTATTGGTCTTGAGTATCCTGTGTTTACAGGATTTACATATACAATATCAGCGACGTCTAAAACCGAAAAAGGATTAGATTTAACACCATATGGTTGCACTGGGTAACCTTCATCATCAATTTTTAAAACTTTAGGGCCTGTATAGGCTAGGTGCATCCAAACGGAAGCAGAACCTGGTCCACCATTAAAAGAAATGAGTAAAGGTCTATTTTCACGATTTTTAATATTGTTACGTGTATAGTAGGTATAGTGGAGGGAAGCTATAGGTTTACCTGTTTTATCCCATACAGGTTGTGTGCCTGTTTGGGCAGTATAAGCAAAACTAACACCATTAATAGTAGTATTGTGCTGCGTTGTTACTAAGGTATCTGTAGGTAATCTCCTTTTTTGAGAAAAAATTGTAATAACACTCAAAAAGAGTAATGTGGTAAAAACTATCTTTTTCATTTTACGGGTTGTAATTTGTTCTGTTTTAAAAATAAGGATTTCATTTTAGAAATTTCTTAAAAACAAATAGTATTATAGTATAAACTATTTATTCAACCTTTGGGCTTAAACTAAAGTTTGGGTATATTTAATGTGTCTAGCAAATCTTTTTAGCCTACCTATTATAATAATACATATGAAAAATATAACGCGAAGAAGTTTTAATAGTACTATTGCTAAGGGAGTTACAGGTATCGCATTGGCAAGTAATTTGCCTTTGGCTTGCGCGATGGCTAATAATCAAAAGAAGAAATTAGGTATTGCTCTTGTTGGCTTGGGACGTTACAGCACCTATCAATTAGCACCAGCATTACAAGACACGGAGCATTGTTATCTAGCAGGAATAGTAACAGGCACTAAAGAGAAAGAAGCTATATGGGCATCTAAATACAATATTGCTAAAAAAAATATTTATAGCTATGATAATTTTGATGCTATAAAAAATAATGATGATATCGATATTGTTTATGTAGTGCTGCCAAATGCAATGCATGCCGATTTTTGTATTAGAGCAGCAAGAGCAGGTAAGCATGTAATATGTGAAAAACCAATGGCAATTAATGTTGAGGAATGTGATGCCATCATAAATGCTTGTAATAAAAATAAAGTAAAGCTAGGGATGGGATATCGCCTTCATTCTGAACCTTATACAAAAGAAGTTAAGCGATTTGTTGCTGAAAAAACTTTTGGGAAGATTAAATATATAACAGCGAATGCAGGGTATTTTTCTAATACGGAACCGGAACAATGGCGCTTAAATAAAAAATTATCTGGCGGTGGTGCATTAATGAATATGGGTGTTTATGCAATACAGAGTACTATATATGGCACTGGTGAGAACCCTATTTCTGTTAGGGCACAAGAATATAGTACACGACCAGTTTATTTTAAAGATACAGACGAAACAATTACTGCCCAATTTGAATTTAAGAGTGGGGTAGTGGGCACTATTATGACAACACATAACTTGAACTCTAATAAATTGCATGCTACCTGTGAAAATGGATGGTTTGAGTTAGATCCTGCAAGTTCATATATCCCATTAGCCGGGAAAACTTCAAACGGAGCTTTAAACTTTAAGCAAGAAAGTCAGCAAAAATTACAAATGGATGATTTTGCCAAACATATACTTTTTAACGCTCCGAATCTAGCTCCTGGAGAAATGGGAAAACGAGATATGATTATAGTAGAAGCTATTTATAAATCTATTAGCGAGGGTGGTAAAAAACAACAATTAGATTTT
>CAZLUS010000047.1:0-12068 GCA_964562775.1 uncultured Flavobacteriaceae bacterium
ATTTAAGATTTAATGAATTTGCGGTTTTACAAGCTAAGTAAAACCACTTTTATTTTTTTACACCGTAAAAGAAAATGCTTAATTCTTATTAGCAAGTATACTTACAATTTTATCAACCTCTGCTATGGTATTATAAAAGTGAAAACTTATTCTAATTCCATCGCCTCGTTGCACGCAAATAACCCCGCGTTCTATAAGTTGATTAAACACTTTATTATCTGCTTTAATATTAAAGATAGTACTATGTTCCTCTCGACCAACTACAACTTTATCTAAAATACCTAGATTTTCAAAAGCTGCTTTAGCGGTTATACTTAGCTTTTTATTCTGGGCTTCTATATTTTTTAATCCTATCTTTTCTAGAAATTCTAAAGAAAACTGCAAACTTCCAAAATTTAAAGTATCTAAATGCCCTGGTTCTAAATGTTTACAAAATGTTCTTTCTTTTATAGATGCTAAAGTATTTCTACCAGAACCGTATCCATTGGCAACTAAAGAAAAACGTTGCTCAACTTCTTTTTTTACTAACAAAAAACCATTACCATAACCAGACAATAACCATTTGTAGGCACTTGCCCCTAAAATATCAATACCAGAATCTGCGAAATTAAACTCTTCGGTTCCTAAAAATTGAGTACCATCGCAAATAATAATTAAGTCTTTAAAATCTGTTTTTAATTTTTTTAGAAAAGACAAATCTAGCTTAACACCATTTAGCCATTGCACAATACTTATTGCTAAAACTGTGATATCTTTTGTTTTAATAGCATCGTAAATACCAGTTTCAAAATTTTTAGAAACAGCTATATATTCAATATCAAAACCCCTACTTTCAAAAGGTCTATTTAAAGATGGATAATCGCCTTCTACTAGAAGTATTTTCTCTTTTTTATCTAATCCCTCCACTAAAAAATTTAGTCCAATAGTAAAGTTTGGCACCAAAGCAATATGGTCTGGCTCGCAGTTAAAAAAGCTCCCCACTACCTTTCTGGTTTCTGCATGCATTGCATTTGAGAGCTGTTTCATATTACTACCACCAATCAAATAATCTAAATCATGCTCTTGCCTCCACGCTAATAAGTCATCATACATTAAACCCGAAGCTGCTGTATTTGCATAAATACTTTGACTCAATAATGGGAATTGTTTTCTAAGCTTTTCCATCTTCAATACTTTAAATAGTAAATCGGTTATCTTTGGACTAAATATAAGCAAAGATGTTTTCAAAAGATAAATCTAAATCAGATGTTGCTATTGAGCAGCATGAATTGCTTGAAAACGCTCAAAAAAGAATAAAGCAAAAGAAGCGTCTGTTTTCTCATTTTGTTATTTTTTTAATTGGAAGTGTTTTTATTGTAATCACCAATAAAATACTAAAACAAGGTGCAGATTATGACTGGTACATTTTAGCCATTTCTATTTGGGCATTTCTTTTTATAATACATGCCTTTAATGTGTTTGTAACTAATAAATTTATGGGCACAAAATGGGAACGTAAACAACGAGAGAAACTAGTAGCAAAACAAAAAACTAGAATTTCTGAAATACAAAAAGAAATTGATAGTGACTTTCCCATTTCTAACTTTAATAAAAAAAAAGAATAGTGAGCAAACTCATTATTATAGCGGCGGCGGCAGAGAATAACGCTTTAGGTATTAACAACGAATTACCATGGCATTTACCCGACGATTTTAAACGCTTTAAAAACCTAACTACTGGGCACAAGATTATTATGGGTAGAAAAACACTAGAGAGCTTCCCTAAAGCACTACCTAATAGGACTCATATTGTTATTACCCGAGACAAAAATTATGTGCCAAAGTTTAATTGCATTACAGTACACAGCATTGAAGCTGCCATTGTTCTCACTAAAAATGATACGCAATCTTATATTATAGGTGGAGGTGAAATATACAAGCAATCATTAGAATATGCTACACATATTGAGCTTACAAGGGTACATTCTAAAACAATAGAAGCAGACACTTTTTTTCCTGAAATTGATTTAAAAAAATGGGAGCTTATTAAAGAAGAGTATCATCCTAAAGATGATAGGCATAGTTATGACTTCTCTTATTTAACCTATAAAAGAAAAGTTTAAAAATCTAAATAGCATACTTCAGTACTCGCAAGGCCTATTAACTGTTCTAAGACTTTTGGGTCTGCATTAGAATAAAAGAGATGTTTAGGAGAAAATTCCATATCTATATTTAACAAAGTGTTTTTCTCTAAAACAGATTTTGTTTGTTGTGCAACTGCTAATCCAGAATCTATTATGGTAATATGCTTTGGTACTATTTTTTGCAGTGTAGGGATAAGATAAGGGTAGTGTGTACATCCTAAAACCAAACAATCTATTCCCTGTTCTAACATAGGACTTATAAATTGATGTAATAGTCTTTTAGTTTCTTTAGAATCTTGCCTACCAGATTCTACTAGCGCTACCAATCCAGCGCCTTCTTGCTCATATACTTTAATACCCGAGGCAAATAATTTAGAAGTATTAGAAAACAAACTACTAGACAAGGTTCCCTTAGTAGCTAAAACACCAACTTTTTTAGTTTTGCTTTGCAAGGCAGCTGGCTTTATAGCTGGTTCTATACCAATAAACGGCACCTTATAGTTTTCTCTAAGGTAATTTATAGCATTGGTAGTTGCGGTATTACATGCTACTACAATAAGTTTACAGCCATTTTCTAATAAAAACTCTGTATTCTTTATACTTAATCGAAGAATCTCTTCTTCCGATTTTTCACCGTAGGGAGCATTTTTACTGTCGGCAAGGTAAATTGTACTTTCATTTGGTATAAGTTGATGTATCTCTTTCCAAATAGATGTACCACCAACTCCTGAATCAAAAACACCAATAGGCTTATTCATATACAAAAATAAAAAAACCACCCTGATTACTAAGGGTGGTTTTTACGATATTATATTTACTTTTTTAGAAACCTAATTCTTGCTTTACTTCAGGTAATATATCTTTTCCTTTAGAAACTATAAGACCTAGCCCTGGGCTTGCATCTATTACATAATCAAAACCTAATGCAGCAGCAACTTTATCAATAGCATTTTTAGCTTTCTCAGATATAGGTGCAAACAACTCTTGTTGTTTTTTCTGTAATTCTAGTGTAGCCTGTTGCTCAGCTTCTTTAATATTCTTATCGTATCCTTGAAGCTCTATTGCTCTTTTCTCATTTTCTTCGGGAGTTTTAGAAGCAGCTTCGTTCTGATATTGTGTATACTTATTCTGCATTTCTGTTATAGAACCCTCTAGGTCTGCCTTGTAAGTTTCTTGTAATTTTTTAATCTCTGCTTGTGCCGCAAGCATTTCAGGCATCTCAGACAGCAATTGTTGAACATTTATATGGGCAACTTTACTTTGCGCATTTACAAATCCCGTAGTTGCAACAAATAATACTAGTGCCACAACAATCTTCTTAACATTTTTCATAATTCTAAGTAACTTTAATTTATAGTGTTTAATTTTTAATTTTCTGAATCTTCTTTTTTACCTTCTTCTTTTTTATCTTCTTTAGCTTTACGCTTTGCGTCTCTTTCTTCTAATAATTTCTTCCTTCTTTCTTCATAAGCTTTTTTACGTTGCTCTCTAATTTTTAATTGCTCTGCTTTTTTTGCTTCAAATGCTTTTGCTCTAGACTCTTTAGAGTTGGCAGCTTTTTCTTTTCTTTCTTTTAAAGCTTCTGTTTCTTCTCTTTCCGGCTCTGCTGCCTCTTGATCTTCAAAATCTTTTAATCTATTTTTTAATTTCTTTTCTTTATTAGAAGCGCTTATTTTCCTTGTTCTCCCTATTTCTCTTAAAACTAAATCGCTTACATCATGCCTTTTTTGAGAATACAACATTACAACATCCGCTGATTTATCAAAAATAAAATCGTATTTTTTGTTAGCTCCTATTTTTTGAACTTCATTAAATACTTGATCTTGTATAGGCTGTATTAGCAATCTCTTTTGCAATACCAAGTCTCCTTGCGGTCCAAAACGATCTTGTTGATAGTCTAAGACCTCTTTTTCTAAAATCTGTATTTCTTCTTCTCGCTCAGCAATTAGTTCATTTGTTAACAGCACTTTTTCTGCCATTAAATCTTTTTTCATTTGCGCAACCGTACTTAATTTTAGTTCAATCTCTTGCTTCCACTTTTGAGCTTTAGCATTTAATTGCTCAGTTGCGTCACGATACTCATCAACGTTTTCTAAAATATATTCCATATCCACATACCCTAATCGAACTCCTCTTTGAGAGAAGCCATATAAAGAGCATATTGTGAATGCTATGAAAAAAAGAACTTTTAACTTCATTTTTAATTCCATTTATTACATAGAAAATATCGTGCCAAAAATACTAAATAATTTAAAATGAGCTAATTAGGTGTTTTTTTGACCGAATTTCTATATTATTAAAATTGTTGACCAATAATGAAGTGTGTTTGCCAGCCACTTGGGCCAGTTGATTGTGGATTTAAATCTCTATCAAATCCATGCCCAAAATCTATACCCAAAAGACCAAACGCAGGCATAAAAATACGTAGCCCCACTCCAGCAGATCTTCTTAAGTCAAACGGATTAAAGTCTCGAAAATTGCCAAAGGAGTTACCTGCTTCTAAAAATCCTAAGGCATATATAGATGCAGCAGGTTTTAATGTTATTGGATAACGGAGTTCTAATGAGAATTTATTATAAATAGTTCCTCCGTCTTGTTCAATGTTTCCA
The DNA here is from genome assembly GCA_964562775.1 of uncultured Flavobacteriaceae bacterium. Lineage (GTDB taxonomy): Bacteria > Bacteroidota > Bacteroidia > Flavobacteriales > Flavobacteriaceae > Croceitalea. The sequence continues at coordinate 4,732 of CAZLUS010000047.1, forward strand.
GTTATTGGATTAGTACTAAAAGGCGTTATCGAGTTATTTTGGTAGCCTCTTAATTGTATTACTTCACGACCATCTAGGGTAAAGTTTCCTAATCCATCACCTCCTAGAAAAAAACGCTCAAAAGGAACATCTCCAATATTAGGGTTATAATTCCCTAAAAAGCCAAGTTCAGCATTACTGCGCAGTACTAATTTACCAACTATTTGAGTATACCAATCTCCACTAAATTTAATTTTATAGAACTCTAAAAGGTTAAAACGTTCACTTTCCAATTCTTCTAAACGATCACTTAATGCAACAAATTCTTGTTGCTCTTGTAAATCTGCACTGTTAATTCCTATTTCAAATAATCTATCAGTAATTTCATTAATTTCATCGGATATAGCACTAAAATCAGTACTTCTAAATAATGAATATGGCGGTGTAAATCTTGCACTTAATTCAAAATTAGAACCTGTCACAGGAAATATTCTACTAGGTCCAGAAGATCTTCTAGAAAGCGCAAATGTATAACTTAACGAATTGGATTTTCCATCACCAAAATTAAACAAGCCGTTATTAAAATCATTAAAATTGAATAACTGGTAACTCAATGAATGAGATACAGTAAAAAAATCGTCTGGCCATTGTACTCTTTTTGCCAGCCCTGCTGTTACACCTGTTATAGAAAACCCATTATCCCTATTAACATCTATCTGTCCTTGATTATTAAATTGTGTGTCAAATTGCTCTGTTCTTGATAGCGAAAGGTTAAAACGTACTGGTTTTTTGCCTCCTAACCAAGGTTCGGCAAAATTTAAACTAAAAACCCTAAAGGTTCTACTAGCTTGTAATCTTAATGAAAAAGTTTGCCCGTCACCTATTGGTACTGGTTGGTATGCTTCACCATTAAAAATATTTTGTATAGAAAAATTACTAAAAGATAAGCCTAGAGTTCCTATAAATCCACCCCCTCCAAAACCACCTTGAAGCTCTATTTGACTAGACCCAGATTCTACTAAATTATATTTTAAATCTACGGTTCCAGCATTAGGATCGGGATTTTCAATATCTGGAACAATCTGTTCTGCATCAAAAAATCCTAATTGACCAAGTTCTCTAACACTTCTAACTAAATTATCTTTGCTATACTTTTGCCCTGGTTTTGTTCTTAATTCTCTATAAATAACATGATCGTTTGTCTTGTCGTTACCTACTACCCGTACATGATCTAAAAAGGTTTCTTTACCTTCTATAATTCTAATTTCAAAATCGATAGTATCATTTACAGCAGAAACTTCAACAGGATTAATTTGAGAAAAAAGATATCCGTTATTTTGATATTGATTAGTTACATCGATTGCATCTGGTTTTGAGTTATCTGCAATACGTTTTTTTAACAATACACCATCATAAGTGTCACCACGTTTTATACCTAAAACTTGACTTAGTTGCCTATCAGTATATACCGAATTCCCCACAAAATTTATGTCTCCAAAATAATATTTATCTCCTTCTTCAACTTTAATATTTATAGCAATATTATTTTCATCTACCTTTACAAAGGTATCCGATAGTATACGGGCATCCCTGTATCCTTTTTCTGCATATGCATTTATAACATTTTTTAGGCCTTCTTTAAATTCAGCATCAGTGTATTTAGAACGTTGCCAAAAATATCCTAATTTCTTTTTTCTAATTTTTGCTTTCCCTAAAGCTTTCCTAAGTCTATAATCTCCTACCTTATCATTACCATCAAAAACAATATCTTTAATTTTTACCTTATCACCTTTCTTAACATTAATAACAATATTTTCTGTATTAGCACCTATGGTATCAGAGGCAGTGACAATATTTACTTTGGCGTTTAAATATCCTTGTTTTCTATATTTGTTTTCTAAGTAGCTCTTAGAGTTTGCAATTAAACTTTCGGTGATTTTCTTGCCTTTTTTAAGGTCAGTGTCGTCTATTATTGACTGTATCTTTTTTTCTTTAACACCGTATATGGTTACTTTAGAAAGTGTTGGTCTTTCTAATATATTAAGTTCTAAAAAAATTTTATCTCCTTCTATCTTCTGCTGGTAAAATTTTACATCACTAAAAAGTTCTAATCCCCATAACTTTTTTATAACTGCACTTATCTCTTCTCCAGGAATAGTAATTTCTTGACCTACTCTTAGCCCTGTAAAGGTTTTTACAGTTTGTTCATTATAACTTTGTACACCCGTAACTTCTATACCGCCTAGAATATACTTTTTGCCGTTTTCTAAAGAGGTATCTTGGGCAAAATTTATTGAGGGGGTTAAAAAAAGTAGAAATATTATTATTTTACAGGATGTAGTTCTAATTATCCTTTTAATTAAGTTGTTCGCTAGTTTTTCCAAATCTTCTTTCTCTGTTTTGAAAGCTTTTTATTGCTTCAATCAAATGATGTTCACTAAAATCGGGCCAAAATACGTCAATAAAATATAATTCTGCGTATGCAATTTGCCAAAGTAAAAAATTACTTATTCTGTGTTCCCCACTAGTACGTATTAATAGGTCCACATCTGGCAAATCATGCGTGTAAAGATGGGTATTAATAATCGTTTCATCAATATTTTCAGGAGAAATTATATTATTTTTAACTTTGACACTAATGGCTCTTACAGCTGTTTTTAGTTCTTCTCTTGCTCCATAACTTAAAGCCAAAGTAAGCGTCATTCCTGAGTTTTTTTCAGTTTTAGCCATAACTTCTTTTAACTCTTGATAGGCTTTTTGGGGTAAAGAATCTATATTGCCTATAGCGTTTAGGCGAATGTTATTTTTGTTAAAAGTTTTTAACTCTTTTCTAAGCGAGGAGACCAAAAGCTTCATTAAAGTTTGCACTTCGACTTTTGGGCGGTTCCAATTTTCTGTAGAAAAAGCGTAAAGTGTAAGGAAATCAACTTTTAGTGTTGCACAGCTTTCAACTGTTCGGCGAACTGCTTCTACTCCATGTTTATGACCAAACATTCGCAATTTACCGCGCTGCTTTGCCCATCTTCCATTGCCATCCATAATAATAGCAATGTGTTTGGGTAGTTTATTTTGATTTAAATCTTCTAAAGAATTGGCTTTATCACTCAAAACAATCTTGACATGGTTTGCGCCCAAAGGTATAAGTAAATGTGATACCAGAAAAGACATACCAGTCCTCACTTAAAATATTTCCAAATCTTATCTCGGGTAAATCAAAGTTTGAGCCTTCTGGATTACTAGCATCTATATTATCTGTAAAAGTGTATCGCGCACCAATTTCTGCACCGAGAATTAAAAATTGACTTATTCTCCATTTAGCCCCAACAGTCATAGGAATGGCAAAACTGCCATCTGTTAGATTAAAGTCTTGTACTTCTAATGCATTTATAAATTTAAAATCGTATCTAAAATAATTTACTCCAGTATATAAATATGGCGTAAATGCTGGTCCTAGTTTATGAAGGTTGTATTCAACAAAATTAAACTCTAAGCCTGCAGAAAATTCTGTTATAGTATTATCTACAACAAAACCACGCTGTCTTCTAGATGCAAAACTAGATTTTGTATCATCTGCCGTAACATTCCCTCTAATAATACTTGCTCGCCATGCATAACGCTTACTTCTATTCCATTTGAATAATGCGCCATAAGAAAACCCAGAAGGGATAATGTAGTTTGTCCTACCTACATCACCTACTACATTTGCACCACCACTAAAAACACCAGCTTCGTACGTTTGCGCACCTATGGTACCAATAGCTAATAAAAAAACTAAAAAGAATACTCTCATAAAAAAACAAAAATTACTGCCATAACGAGTATTAATAAGAAGACTTGATCCATAATCGTATAATGTTCTCTTCTAAAACTGTTTTTGTTCTTTTTTATTGTTTGTAAGAGACTAATTACGTTTGTCTTCACCCCAAAGCATCTTATTACGCAATGTTTTAAGAAAACTCTCTGACTTGTATTCCACCATTTTAATAGTGAAATCAGACTTTTTAACAACAATCTCTTTCTCGTTTGGTATTGTAGCAATGCGAGAATCTAAAGAAACTAAATGGTTGTCTTCTCTACCGTATACTTTTAATCTAATTTCTGTATTATCTGGTATTACAAAAGGCCGTGCATTTAAATTGTGAGGAGCTATAGGGGTTAAAACTAATGATTTTGTAGAGGGAGCTATAACAGGGCCACCGCAACTTAAAGAGTAACCCGTAGAACCTGTCGGCGTGGAAACTATAAGACCATCTGCCCAATACGATGTTAGATACTCTCCATCTAAATAGGTTTCAATAGTAATCATTGATGTAGTATCTTTTCTACTAATAGTTATCTCATTTAAAGCAAAATTTAAATTTCCATATTCTGCTACATCATGATCCAAATTAATCTCAATTAAACTACGCTCTTGAATAGAAAAGCTACCAGCAACAAATTCTGTTACTACTTTTCTAACGTCTTCTTTTTTAAAAGTAGACAAAAACCCTAAACGCCCCGTATTAACACCTACAATAGGAATATCTAAGTCTTTTACATAGGTTACAGCGCGTAACATAGTACCGTCACCTCCAAAACTCACGAACATATCAAAAGAACTATCTAAGCCTTTATTTAAGGCATAAGTATCATAATCTTTTATAGAATGTACATCTTTTATTAAACTTAGAAAGTCAGATTCGATAGCGACCTTAGCATTAATCTTTTCTAGCTCATCCAATAATTCTATAACACAGTTAATATCATTTCCTGGGAAAGATTGACCATAAATTGCGACTTTCATCTATTAAGGTTTAAGTGTTAAAAAGTAAATGTTAGACATTTAAATATTTCTCTAAATATGCCGACCGCTGTTTTAAATCTTCAAGAAATTGATCATCACTATTACCAAAAAGGATATTGTAGTTATATCTTCTAAAGGTTTGCGAAATCTCATTTAAGCTTGCCGAACTTATTTTAATGGTAATCTGTATGATATCATTTTGGCTATCGGTAACAAATGCACCTAAAACCTTTGCATTATTACTTTCAACTATTTGACCAATCTCACTCATAGAATAATCTTTAGCGCCTTTCTCTACTACCAATATACCTCCAGGTTCTGTAAAAAAGGGAGTTGCTATAAATACTCCAACAATATCCGTTAAATCGTAATACCCAATGATATGTTTATTTGTATCTAAAACTGGCATTATGTTAGCCTCATTCCTTGCAAAAATTTCTAGAACATCTAACCATGAAGTTTCATTAGTAACAAAAAAATGTTCTAAATTGTGCTTAAAATCCGCAATACTCTTATCTGCTTCAAAAGATGCCAAATCATTTTCTGGCAAAACTCCTAAAAAAACATTGTTATCAGTGATAGCAACATGTGAGCAGGTAGTTTGATCAAAAAAATCGATGACCTTATCCATCATTTCAGACACTTCAAATGCGGGTAGATTATTTAAAATTTGATTGTACAACTCCATAAGCTTAATTCTTCTGCAAATTACTAATAAATAACTTCAAAAGCTGTGCCCAATTTGTATTTTTGCAGCACAAAATATGTAATCTGTATGGCTAAACTTAGTGTAAATATCAATAAACTGGCTACGCTTAGAAACTCAAGAGGTGGAAATGTGCCAAACCTATTAAAAGCCACCAAGGATATAGAGTCTTTTGGAGCACAGGGAATAACCATACATCCAAGACCAGACGAGAGACATATTAAATACCAAGACGCATACGCGCTAAAAGATATTGTCACAACTGAATACAATATTGAAGGTAATCCTATTCCTAAGTTTGTAGAGATGGTTCTGGCCATTAAACCCACTCAGGTAACCTTAGTGCCTGATGCGGAAAATGCTATAACCTCAAATGCAGGTTGGGACACTATACAACATAAAAGTTTTCTTATAGATATAATTAAAGAATTTAAAGCAAATGATATTCGTACTTCCATTTTTGTAGATCCAAACATTAAAATAATAGAAGGTGCTGCACAAACAGGGGCTGACCGCATTGAACTTTACACAGAAAGTTTTGCCCAATCATTTTTAAAAGGGGACAAAAAAGGTATTATACCCTTTACAGAAGCTGCTAAAGCTGCTCATGAATTAAAGTTAGGAATTAATGCCGGACATGATCTAAACCTAGATAATATCAAATTTTTTAAAGAAAATATCCCTAATTTATTAGAAGTATCAATTGGTCATGCCCTCATTTGCGAATCGCTTTATTTTGGGTTAGAAAATGTTATTAATATGTATTTACATCGTCTTAGCTAATGGAAATTCTGCATTCTAAAATTATTGGAGAAGGTAAGCCACTTCTAATATTACATGGTTTTTTAGGCATGTCTGATAACTGGAAAACACTTGGAAATCAATACGCCAAAAATGGTTTTGAAGTACATCTTATAGATCAGCGAAATCATGGTAAAAGTTTTCATTCTACAGATTTTGATTATGAATTTTTAGCAAATGATTTAAAGCGATATATTGAACACCATTCTTTATCTGAAGCTTCTTTAATTGGGCATTCTATGGGTGGTAAAACCGTTATGCAATTTGCTATCCTATACCCAGAATTGGTTAATAAATTAATTGTTGCAGATATTGCCCCTAAATATTACCCACCTCATCATAATGAAATTATAAATGCTTTAGTATCCTTAAATTTTGATTTAATCTCTAGTCGTAGTGAAGCAGATAAAGAACTTTCTAAACACCTAACTAATTATGGAATTCGTCAATTTTTATTAAAAAACCTCTATTGGGTAGAGAAAGGGAAATTAAACTTTAGATTTAATTTAAAGGTATTACAAGATAAAATGGAGGAGATTGGAGAAAATATAGCCGCTACCGCTACTTTCGATAAACATACTCTTTTTTTAAGAGGCGATGCGTCTGAATATATTCTACAAAATGACTTTGACGGTATTAAAAAACATTTCCCTTTTGCTAAAATAAAAACTGTATCTAATGCTGGGCATTGGTTGCATGCAGAGAACCCAAAAGAATTCTTTTCTTTCTCTATAGAATTTCTAAATAGTTAAAATTTAATTGTATTTACTATGCATGCATAATTTTTTAACTGTTTTTATTGTGATTATAATAATTTTCACATAGATTTGGTACATAAGGGAATAGCAATAAATATACTCAACTAATATAAAATTAATAACTATGAAAAAGTTCTCCAAGTTACTTTTTGCATTTGCAATGGGCTTAATGATACTGTCTTGTGACGATGATGACAATGGTGTGACTGTAGACCCAGAACCGCAAATTGAATTTACAAGTGGTAGTGCAGATTTTTCCAATTATGTTGCTGTAGGCAATTCCTTAACAGCTGGTTTTTCTGATAATGCA
>CAZLUS010000047.1:12168-16187 GCA_964562775.1 uncultured Flavobacteriaceae bacterium
ATTCCATTTTTTACTACGGTTCCTTTTGCTCCACTGAGTCCTGCTAATCCAGCTTTTGGACCTCAAATACCAACACTCAATGCAAATTTTGCTGGTCTAAATCAAGTTTTTGGATTACTGGGAGTACCAGAAAGATCAATTGTATTTTCACAGACTGCTGCTAGCCCTGTAGTTGTATTTGATGAAGATTTACCTAACCTTTCTGCACAAATTACAGGTGCATTAATGCAAGGAGGTTTAGATGCCGGTACAGCGCAAGTTTTTGGTTTGCTATACGGCCAAGCACGTCAAGCTAATGAAGCAGATTTATTAGTACTTACAAGTTCTTCTGTTATTGCTACCCTAAATGAAGGAGCTTTTAACATGTTAGTAGGATTAGGCTTACCTCCTGAAACTGCTGGACAGCTAGCTGTGAATGGAGTTACTTTTCCTTTAGAAGACCAGTGGGTCTTAACACCTGAAGAGCAAAATGCTGTTGAAACAGCAGTAATTTCATATAACCAAACTATAGCTGCACTTGCAAGCGCTAATAATCTTGCTCTTGTAGATGCAAACGCACTTTTAAGCGATTTAAATGCTAATGGCCTTCCTTTAGCAGATGGTAGCGTAGTAACTTCTGTATTTGCAACTGGCGGTGGTTTCTCGTTAGATGGAGTACACCCATCCCCTAGAGGTTATGCTATTTTAGCAAATGCATTTACAGAGGCTATTAATGCTCAATATGGTTCTAATTTGCCTGCAATGAATCCTTTAGATTTTACAGGTTTATATATCGAATAATTCCATAAAATAGATATCATCAAAAGCACCGTAAGACGGTGCTTTTTTAATATAATAAACTTTAAAAATGAAACGTATACTTCGTATTTTGCTCAGTGCAGTAGCTGTGGTAATTCTATCAAAAGTACTACCCAATGTTACCGTAGATAATTATGTTACAGCTATAATTGTTGCCATTGTGTTAAGTCTTTTAAACTTTATCGTAAAACCAATATTAATACTTCTTACATTACCAGTTACTATAGTAACCTTAGGGCTTTTTCTACTGGTTATAAATGCTATAATAATACTATTAGCTAGTAATTTTGTAGATGGTTTTAGTGTAAATGGGGTATTATGGGCTATCATTTTTAGTCTTTTACTTTCTTTACTTCAGTCTATTTTTTACTCCATTCTAAAGGAAGATAAAAAGAAGTAACTTATACTTTGGTTTTCAGTAGCTTAAAAAGTTGTTAGCAAATGCAAAATATAGTATTTTTGCCTCCCATTTTAAGAAAGTAAATAGTTACTATATAATGAACATTACAAAAGAACAAATAGACGATTTAAATGCTGTGGTAAAGGTAGCCATCACCAAAGATGACTATCAAGAAAAGGTAGACACTATTCTAAAGGATTACAGAAAGCAGGCAAACATTCCTGGTTTTAGAAAAGGGCAGGTTCCTATGGGGCTTATAAAAAAGCAATATGGAAAAGCTGTTTTGGTTGATGAGGTAAACAAATTACTGCAAGACAATCTAAACAAATACCTTACAGAAGAAAAACTAGATGTTCTAGGAAACCCATTACCAAAACAAAAAGACAGTTTTGATTGGGATAGCGATGAACTCGATTTTGAGTTTGAACTAGGCTTAGCTCCAAATTTTAATGTAAACCTAAAAACCAAAAAAGCTATCACGCAATATAAAATTGTTGCTGATAAAAAAATGGTTAATGAGCAAATAGAACGTATACAAAAACAATATGGTAAACTAATTTCTAAAACTGTAGTAGAAAAAACGAGCGAAGTCTCTGGTGTATTTAAAAATGAAGCTGAAGAAATAGATAATAAAACTACGGTTGAATTAGATAAAATTAAAAACAAAAAAGCAATTGGAGCCTTATCTGGAAAGAAAGTAGGTGATGTTGTTACACTTAATACTAAAGGTCTTTTTAAAGAGGACTATTTTTTACCATCTGCCCTTGGAATTTCTAATGAAAAGGCCGAAAAATTAAACATAGACCTTACTTTCACTATAGAAGAAATAAATGAAAGAGAAGCGGCAGCGTTGAACCAAGAATTGTTTGATAAACTTTTTGGTGAAGGCAATATAAAATCAGACAAAGAACTTAAAGCGCGTATTAAAGAAGATTCTGAAAAACAATTTGAGCAACAAGCTGACCAAAAATTATTAAATGACATTACTGAAAAGTTAATTGATGAAACTAAATTTAATCTGCCAGCTGAGTTTCTAAGAAAATGGATTCAAGTAAGTGGTGAAAGCCCATTGTCTGATGATGAAGCAGTTGAAGAATATAAAAAATCTGAAAAAGGTTTACGTTACCAATTAATTGAAAGCAAGCTAATTAAAGAAAATGACTTGCAAGTTCAGTTTGATGAACTAAAGGAATTCGCCAAAGGGTTTATAAAATCTCAGATGGCACAGTATGGTCATCTTAACCCTACCGATGAAGAATTAGAAAATGTAGCTACCCGAGTAATGGGTAATCAAGAAGAGGTAAAAAGAATGTCTGAACAGTTAATGAGTCAAAAATTACTTAATCTTTATAAAGAGAAAGCTAATCTTAAAACAAAAGAGATTAGTTATGATAACTTTATAAAAGAAGCTTATAAATAGCATTCTAAATAATATGTATCTTTACGGTTTTAGAAATTTTACCTTTCTAAAACCGTTTTTTATTTAAACAAGCTTTAAAAAATTCTATGGACTACGGAAAAGAATTTAAAAAATATGCCACACAGCACCAAGGCATAAGCAGCATGTACTACGATCAAATTGTAAGTAGCATGTACCCAACAAATTTAACGCCTAATATCATTGAAGAACGCCAAATGAACATTGCTGTTTTTGATGTTTTTTCCAGGTTAATGATGGATCGTATTATTTTCTTAGGAACAGGTATAAACGACCAAGTAGCAAATATTGTTCAAGCACAGTTGTTATTTTTAGAAAGCACAGACGCTAATAAAGACATCTCTATTTATATTAATTCACCTGGCGGTAGTGTATATGCTGGCTTAGGCATTTATGATACAATGCAATTTATAAAGCCAGATGTAGCAACTATTTGTACTGGTATGGCTGCTTCTATGGGAGCTGTTCTTTTATGTGCTGGAAAAAAAGGTAAGCGAAGTGGACTTACACATTCTCGTGTTATGATTCACCAGCCTTTAGGTGGCGCTCAAGGCCAAGCTAGTGATATAGAAATTACAGCTAAAGAAATTTTAAAGTTAAAAGAAGAACTATACCAAATTATTGCCAAACATTCGGGGCAAAAGTATGATAAGGTTTATGAGGATAGTGATCGAGATTATTGGATGAAAGCAGATCAAGCCAAAAAATATGGTATGATTGATGAAATTCTAGTAAGAGAGACCGTTTAAATTCGACCAATATCATGTGGTAAAAAGACCATTTTTCATCTTTTTACGTTAATATACCATAGTTTTTAAATTAATATATGGCAAAAGAAAACCTAGAATGCTCTTTTTGTGGCAGAAAAAAACCAGAAACCAATCTTTTAATAGCTGGTTTAGATGCTCATATTTGCGATAGATGTATTGAACAAGCGTATAGCATCGTTGCCGAAGAGTCTAAGCAAAACAAAACAAACGATTTATCTTCAGAATTGGTATTAAAAAAACCAATGGAAATAAAACAGTTTTTAGACACTTTTGTTATAGGACAAGAACGCACCAAAAAAGTAATGTCTGTTGCTGTCTACAATCACTATAAAAGACTATTACAACCAAAAAGTAAAGAAGACGATATTGATATTCAAAAGAGTAATATCATTATGGTTGGGCAAACAGGTACTGGTAAGACTTTAATTGCCAAGACTATTGCTAGAATGTTAAATGTACCCTTAGCTATTGTAGATGCCACTGTACTTACAGAAGCAGGTTATGTAGGTGAAGATGTAGAAAGCATATTAACACGTTTACTACAAGCCGCTGACTACAATTTAGAAAAAGCAGAACGAGGTATTGTTTTTATTGATGAGATTGATAAAATTGC
>CAZLUS010000048.1:0-15706 GCA_964562775.1 uncultured Flavobacteriaceae bacterium
ATAGGTACTACCTCTGGAGCTAATGATATTCTAAATAATGTAGATGTAGGTATACTTACTACATATCAACTTACAGATGAATTACCTTATAATCAACTAATTTTTGTGAGTATTTCACCATATAATGCAGAAGGTGATGCAACTGGGTGTACTATTGAATCATTTACAACTGAAAAAGAACCAGAAATAGAATCCCTTAATGGAATATCACCTGATGGTGATGGAATTAATGAATTTTGGGTTATAGAAGGTATCGAAAATTATCCTAACAATACAGTTGTTATTTATAACAGATGGGGAGATTTGGTGTTTAAAATTGAAAATTATAATAATACTTCAAATGTCTTCAACGGTGATGCTAATCGTCTAACTGGTTTAGGTGCTAATACATTACCTGAAGGCACATACTTTTTTAATATCATAATTAACGAGCCAAACAACTTAAAACAAACCAAAGGTTATTTGGTATTAAAAAGATAACTATGAAAAAGCTTCAATATAAAATTTTAGTAAGCCTATTAATTTTTAAGTCCTTAATGGGTCTTTATGCACAACAAACTCCTGTCTTTACGGAATATAGTTACAATCCGTTTTTAATAAATTCGGCATATGCGGGCACTAGCTTAGACACAGAGCTTACACTAAGCAACTCTGGATTTAACAATCAATTCCCTGGTACACCAAAGAACTTAGTATTTACATTTAATACTGCAATCAATGATGGCAAAATGGGTTTAGGAGCAGGTGTTATTAATGACGAAATTGGAGTAATCTCTGCTACACAAGTTTATGCTGCTTATTCATATAAATTATTTTTCGATTTTAAACAAAATAGACCTTATTGGCAATTGTATGATCGTACAGTGCTTTCTTTTGGCATTACTGCTGGAGCATTACTTTATAATGAGGATTTATTGCAATTAGGTATACTAGACGATCCTAACTTTGCAGAAAATATAGATGCAACATTACCTTCTGCTGGGCTTGGTGTTTTATTTGGTCATGCAAATTTCTTTGTTGGTGCTTCTATCCCTAATGTTATCGGTGACAGCTTTTCAAACCAAGATAACCTTAATCTATCTAGACCTATTTATGGATATACAGGGTACTATTTTTCTTCAAGTAAGTTTAATGACGATTTTATTTTAAAACCTAGTTTACTTTTTAAACACGAAAATGGAGCTCCTTTTCAGGTAGATTTAAATATGGGTATTAGCTATAAAAATAGTTTTGAACTTGGTTTAGGGTATAGAACTAGTAGCACTCTAAATTTTGCTGCAGGATTTCATTTATTTAATAATTTTAGAGCCCTCTATAGTTATACCCAAAGAGGAGGAGATGCTCCTATTGGTAATACCCATGGTATTATTCTATCATATAAAGCGGGCAATGGTTTTTCTAAAAGTTAGTAATTAAAACCTATAGATTAAACGCAGTAATAAAATTTAGAATATAATACTACTGAACCATTTTCAAATTAATAAGCTCTTGTTCTGTTAAATAACGCCAATGCCCTCTAGGGAGGTCTTTTTTGGTAAGCGCACTATAAACTACTCTATCTAGCTTGGTTACTTCATAATCAAGTTCAGCAAACAAGCGTTTAACAATATTATTTCTTGAACTATAAATTTCTATGCCTACTTGGTTCTTAGGAGTATTATCAATAAAACTAATGTCTTGAACTCGTACTATATGATCCTCTACAGAGACACCTTCCTGAATGCGTTTTAAATCTGCGCTTCGTAATTCTTTTGTAAGTGTTACATGATATATTTTACGGAGTCCGTTTTTAGGTCTTCCTAATCGTTTAGACAATTCCCTATCATTGGTAAATAATAATAAGCCCGTAGTACTCTTGTCTAATTTATCGACTGGTGATAATTCGGATTTAGACGCTCCAGAAACTAAACTGCTAACAGTACGCCTTCCTCTTTCATCTTTACTTGTAGTTACAAAGTCTTTAGGCTTGTTTAAAAGAACATATTCTTTTTTAATAGGGTTTAAACGCTGTCCATCAAAACGAACATCATCGGTAAGTTTAATCTTATACCCCATTTCGGTAATAGATTTTCCGTTAACGGTTACATTACCAGCAGCAATATAAATATCGGCTTCGCGGCGAGAACAAACTCCAGAATTAGCGACGTATTTATTTAGTCGCATTTCATTTGAATCAGAAGGCTTTTTTTCAACGGATTCACTCTTCTTTTTAGCATTTTTCTTGCGGAAAGAAGTGCTTTTTGAATCTGATTTTTTATACCCTTTTTTGGCATCTAACCTGCCCATATTTCTAATTTAAAAACAAAGGTAGGTGAAATATTCTAGCTGATAATTTTAGAAATAGTTTTTGAAGACAAATGCATAAAACAAGAAAAATAGTTTTACGCATTTAATGGTCGTAGATTCTCATTTGTCTTGAAACTCTACTGTAGTCTGCCGATCTCTATTAACAATCAATTTTGTAACGTCTGGTCTAGAATAGTGCCCTACTGGGTCAAAATTTTGGCGTTCTTCATAAACACGATTAAAATCTAAAGTATGATAAATTAATCCTTCTTTATTGACTACAGGTTCAACCAACCATTCTCCATCTGGCCCTGCTATACAAGAACCTCCATTACCTAAAACTTCTGGCGCTTTTTTAAGAATTCTATCTAAATGCGGTGTAGATTTTGGAAAGTCTTTTTTTGTCATCATTGAAGAAACCGAAATTACATAGCTACGTGATTCGCGAGCGATAAACCGTGTAATATCTTTAGTATTATTAAGGTTGCCAGGCCAAACTGCTATATGCAAATTCTCTCCTTGTCCATATAAGGCCGCCCTTGGTAAAGGCATCCAGTTTTCCCAACAGTTTAATCCGCCAATTGTAAACTCTTTTAGAGGATGAACTTTAAGTCCGTTTCCATCGCCAGGTGCCCATGTTAAACGTTCGTCGTATGTAGGTTGTAATTTTCTATGTACAGACTTAATCTCTCCTTTTTCATTTATATAAACCAAAGAAGCATATATACTATGCCCACCTCGGTCTTTAGCACGCTCCATAATACCCAAATAAATAGCAATTTTATGTGCTTTTGCCAACTTACAAATTGAGTCTAATTCTCCCTTTTCTATTTGTATAGAATTACGAACATAATGCCCGTGTAATTCTTTATTGATTTCTAAATCCCAGGCTGCGCCTTCTGTGTAAGCTAGCCAAAAAGGGTAGCCAGGCAGCAATGCTTCGCCAAATACAATAAGTTCACTTCCTTTTTTTGCAGCTTCAAGAATAGTACTTTCTATTTTCGCTATTGTAGCTTTTTTATTTAGCCAAACTGGGGCTATTTGAGCAAGAGCAACATGGAGTAGATTTTTCATTATAAAACTCTATTTAAAACCAAATTAACATCAATCAATAAAATACTAAACACTCCAGAAATAATAATCAATTTAAGAATGTTATGTAGCCAAACATAATCTTTTTTGTTCTTTGCTTTCACTAAAAAAAACATAAAAAAAACAAGAAGTACTATACTTACTGCAAAATAAATATACATAAAGCCTACATTAAATTTATTAGTTAAAAGCCATGCAGGTACTAGGGTTAGTACAATTAAAAAACCACTTATTGTTTTAGCTATTCTTACACCATAGACTATTGGTATTGTCTTATAGTTTTGTGCTATGTCTCCTGCCATATTTTCTAAATCTTTAATGAATTCGCGCGCTAAAATCAAAAAAAACAAGAATATTGCGTGGAAAAAAATAACAGTTTCAAAATTTTTATAATACACAAAAACAATAAAGAAAGGTGCTATTGCTAACACTGCCGAAACCATATTCCCAAATAAAGGTATACGCTTTAGTTTATGAGAATAAAACCATATTCCAAAAATATAGGCAGAGAAGAATAAAACAGCCTTAAAAGAAATATAGCTTGCTAGAAATACTGCAATAAAATTTAGTAAAAAATAGGTTGTAAGTTTAAACCGCTGGCTCACCAAGCGGTCTAACATAGACTTTGTTGGTTTATTAATTAAATCTTTCTCTCGATCATAAAAGTTATTTATAATATAACCTGCAGCAACTACCAAAGCAGATGCGGTTACGATAATAAAAAGATTACTATCAAAGATTATTTTTCTAAGAGGCAAATTAGGTGAAAGAATAAAAATTGATGCTAAGTATTGTGCTACGGTTATCATTAGCACATTGTAACCTCTAACAACCGAAAATAAACTCAATAACTTTTTAAGTAAGAGTCTATTTTTTCTACTAAGCATTAGAAATTTTCTAGAAATTATACACTACTTCTAAGTTGTAATCTCGGAGTGATGTTCTCGCCTTTTCTATATCTTCAGTGAAACCCAAAATATAGCCTCCACCGCCAGAACCACATAGTTTTAAATAATACTCATTAGTTTCAATGCCTTTTTTCCAAAGATTATGAAACTCTTTTGGTATCATTGGTTTAAAATTATCCAGAACAACATGTGATAATTGTTTTACATGCCCAAATAAAGATTTTACGTCTCCATTTAAAAAGTGTTCTACACAAGCGTCTGTATGCTTAATAAATTTATTTTTTAGCATGTTACGGAAACCCTCTTCTTTCATCTGTTCCATAAATATTTGGACCATTGGTGCAGTTTCACCCATAGTACCACTATCTAGCAAAAAGACTGCTCCTTTACCTTCATTGTGCTGAGCCGGCAAACTTGTAGATTGAATATTATCTTTAGAATTTATAAGAATAGGCAAGCTTAAGTAGCTATTTAAAGGATCTAAACCTGAACTTTTTCCATGGAAGAAAGATTCCATTTCCCCAAAAATTGTTTTGAGCTTTATAAGCTTTTCTCTAGTAAGATTCTCAAGTACTGTAATCTTATTAGAAGCATATTTGTCATATATAGCCGCTACTAGTGCACCGCTACTACCCACACCATAGCCTTGAGGGATAGAACTATCAAAATACATCCCTTTTTCTATATCTTTTTGAAATGCAGTACTATTAAATTCTACCAAGTCTTCACTCTGGATTTCTAATAAATACTCACAAAAATCGCTTAAGCAAGCATTTGATTTTTTTGCTTCTTTAGATTGATTTTTATCTGTCTTTAAAGCCCCTTTAAAAAAATTATAAGGTATAGACAGTCCTTTAGAATCTTTAATGATTCCATATTCTCCAAAAAGAAGTATTTTAGAATAAAATAGTGGTCCTTTCATAACTTTTGTAAAGACTTTATATTTTAAAGGTAAAAATAAATAACAGTGAATTCAAAATAGATCCGTTATAATTACTGTTTTTACCAATTAATGCCAATATCCGGTTTAAAAAATTATTTAGTGTTCTTTATAATTTCTTAGCCCCATCCCCTATTCTATCACAAATATAGTGCCCATTTTCACAGAAGCTAATTAATTCCTCTTTTATAAATTGAAAGACTTTCTCTTTTTCATACTCAGGATATAAAACATGAACATTAGCCCCTGCATCAAGTGTAAAACAAACATGCGTTTTTGAAATCGCTCTAAATGCCCAAATTTTAGAAATAATCTCAAGAGTTTTGGGTTTCATTAATACAAAATAGGGCATGCTAGTCATCATCATGGCATGTAGGGTTAATGCCTCACTTTCAACAATTTGTACAAATTCATCTAAATTCCCTTCTGCAAAAACTTCCTTTAGTTTATCTAAATTCTCATGTGCCTGTTTAAAACGTTGCGCCGCAAATGGATGTCCATGCATTAAATCATGACCAACACTACTACTCACTGTTTTTTGTCCTTTATGGACTAGTAATATTGTATCGTGATAATTCTTAAAAACAGGATGTACTTTAAATGGATACTTTATCCCGAATAAATTAGAACTTTCTGAAATCCCTTCATAATTGCCCCATTGAATTAAATCTCCTTCTATACTTCTGCAAGCACTTCCAGAACCTAATCTTGCTAAAAACGAAGCTTTTTGTTTAAAAAAATCATCTTTTATTTTAGGATTTATATGCTTCTCTAAAGCCATCAAACAAAGTGCCAAGGCTGCCATGCCACTTGCAGAAGAAGCTATTCCGCTACTATGCGGAAAGGTGTTGGATGTTTCAATCTTAAAATGATAATTCTTTAAAAAAGGCACATAGTGTACTATGCGTTCAAAAAAAGTATTGATTTTAGGTTTAAAGTCTTCTTTAGGTTCTCCTTCAAAAAAGAAGTCAAAAGAAAAAGTATTCGATTTATCCTTTAATCTACTATAATACACTACAGTAGTAGTAGCACAAGCATCTAAAGTGAAGCTAATAGAAGGGTTTGCTGGCATTTGATTAGGTTCTTTCCCCCAATACTTAACCAATGCAATATTGCTTGGTGCTTTCCAAGATACTTTCCCATTAGAAGGGTATTCAAAATCACCTTTTAAGACAAAATCACGCTCCGTCATTCAAACAAATTTTAGCAAAGATAACAATGCCTTTTTGACTCTATCGCTTAGTAAAAATAAATTATTATTTTAGTATGATTAGCACACCTTATGCAAAGAAAAATTCTCAAAATAATAATTGCAGTTCTTATTTGCCTATTAATTGGGTTCCTTTCTAGCTTTGCAACTCAAAGCTCGGTTAATGACTGGTATTTAACCCTTAATAAACCAAGTTTTAATCCTCCAAACTGGATTTTTGCTCCTGTTTGGTCTCTGCTTTATGTACTAATGGGAATTGCTGCAGGTATAATTTGGGGTAAAGGTTTTCATCATGTGTGGGTAAAAACAGCATTATACCATTTTGGTTTTCAATTGCTCTTAAATGCCTTATGGAGTATTGTTTTTTTTGGATTAAAAAATGTGCTCGGAGCACTATTTATTATAATTGGTCTACTTGTAGTAATTATTCTAACAATTAAATGGTTTAATGTTGTTAGTAAAAAAGCAGCTCTTTTAATGATTCCGTATCTACTCTGGGTTTGTTTCGCAACACTACTTAATTATAAAATATGGGAGTTAAATTAATTTGCTAATTCAAGCATTTGTTGCATTGTTCTTAAATTACGCGTAGTAGCGATAACTTCAAGCTTTTTTTCGATTAAATTATTATTTAATTTGGCTTTTCCTGCGCCTGCTTTGCAATTAAGATAAACACAATTCTCCGTTATCAAATAATCTTCTGTTTTAAATTTAAGTTGATTAAATGTGTTAACTAAAGTTTCTGTAGCAGGAGAATACAAAAGTGTAAAATATTGGTTTTTATTTTCAGCATGCTTAAATGGGTACTTTTTAAGAATATCGACTACTACTTCCTTTTCTAGTACCAAGACAGGAACATCAAACCCAAAATTACTTTCAATACAATTTTCTAACTGTTCGCGTATTACTGCTTTAGAATCCGCTTTACTTATAAATATGATGTTTCCGCTTTGTATATAAGTTTGTACATTTTTAAAACCTATTTTTTCTATACTTCCCCTTAGTGTTGCCATTTTAATTTTCCTTTGTCCACTAACATTTATACCTCTTAAAAAAGCAATATAAGTTTTCATCTCTACCAACTTAGTTCCTTTACCTCTTAAATCTACTACATTTATTTTTAGTAATTTACATTTCTAATTTGATACAATGACAAAATACATATTAGCAATAGATCAAGGCACAACAAGTTCTAGGGCTGTGGTTTTTGACAAAAAAGGAAACATTGTATCTGTTGCTCAAAAAGAGTTTACACAGATTTTTCCAAAACCTGGATGGGTAGAACATGATGCTACAGAAATTTGGTCTACGCAGGCAGGAATGGCTGCTGAAGCTATGACTAAAAAAGGTATTGAAGGCTCAGATATTGCAGCAATTGGAATAACCAATCAACGTGAAACAGCTGTTGTTTGGGACAAAAAAACTGGAGAACCCATATACAATGCTATCGTATGGCAAGATAAAAGAACGGCAGATTTTTGTGATGCGCTTAAAAAGGCTGGTAAAGCTGATTTAATTAGAGAAAAAACGGGCTTGGTTATTGATTCTTATTTTTCTGCTACTAAAGTAAAATGGATTTTAGATAATGTTGATGGGGCTAGAGAACGTGCAGAAGCAGGAGAACTAGCATGGGGCACTATTGATTCTTGGTTAATCTGGAAAATGACACAAGGCAAGCTCCATATTACTGATGTTACAAATGCTTCTCGCTCCTTAATTTTTAATATTAATACTATGGCGTGGGATGATGAACTGCTTGCCTTATTTACCATCCCTAAAAGCATGCTACCTCAAGTAAAACAATCTAGTGAAGTTTACGGGCATACTACACCAAATTTTTTGGCTAGTAAAATTCCAATTGCAGGAATAGCAGGTGACCAACAGGCTGCTCTTTTTGGACAAATGTGTACACAAAAAGGGATGGTTAAAAACACCTATGGAACGGGCTGTTTTATGCTAATGAATATTGGGAATAAACCAACACCCTCTAAAAACAATTTATTAACTACTGTTGCATGGCAAATAAATGGTAAAACCACCTATGCTTTAGAAGGTAGCGTTTTTATTGCAGGAGCAGTTGTACAATGGTTACGTGATAGCCTAAAAATTATAAAAAAATCTTCTGATGTTGAACAATTGGCGAATACGGTAACAGATTCTCAGGGCGTCTATTTTGTGCCATCCTTTGCAGGTTTAGGTGCTCCTTATTGGAACCAACAAGCACAAGGAACAATTTTTGGACTAACTCGTGGTAGTACCGATGCGCATATTGCACGAGCTGCTTTAGAAGCTATAGCATACCAGACTATGGATATTTTAAAAGCGATGGAGGCAGATTCTGGAATTTCT
Source organism: uncultured Flavobacteriaceae bacterium (assembly GCA_964562775.1). Taxonomy (GTDB): domain Bacteria; phylum Bacteroidota; class Bacteroidia; order Flavobacteriales; family Flavobacteriaceae; genus Croceitalea. The sequence continues at coordinate 8,786 of CAZLUS010000048.1, forward strand.
ATCAAAGAACTTCGCGTAGATGGCGGTGCTACTGTAAATGATATGCTAATGCAATTTCAGGCCGATGTTTTAAATACTATTACGGTTAGACCTAAAGTTATTGAAACCACAGTAATGGGTGCCGCATATTTAGCTGGTCTAGCAGTTGGTTTTTGGAAAAATCAAGAAGAAATTCAAGAAATTTGGCAAAGTGATATTCATTTTAAACCCACCGAGAAACGTAAAAAAGTTGATGACGGAATTAAAGGTTGGTATAAAGCAATTAATGCATTACAACAATGGACATCTAACACATAACCTTATCTTAATATCCAAAACAACAATTGTTCTTAATTTGCAATTGTTTAACAAAAGTTTTTATGACTCCTTTTATTGCAGAACTTATTGGAACTTTTTTCTTAATATTATTAGGCTGTGGTGTTAATGCTAATGGCTCATTAAAAAAAACATATGGCAATAACTCAGGGTGGATTGTTATTGCTACTGGTTGGGCTTTTGCGGTATACGTAGGCGTTGTCATTGCTACTCCTTATAGTGGTGCACATTTAAACCCTGCAGTAACAATAGGTCTTGCTGTTGCTCAAAAATTTGCTTGGTCTCAAGTAGGCCTGTATATTTTTGCCCAATTTATTGGAGCTATGTTAGGTGCATTTTTTGTATGGTTGCTCTACAAAAATCATTTTGACGCTACAGAAGATGGCAATACAAAGCGAGGTGTTTTTTGTAATTCGCCAGCCATACAAGATACATTGCAGAATTTATTGAATGAAATTGTTGGGACTTTTGTATTAGTTTTTACAATACTTTATTTTACCAATGCAACAATAGAAGATAGTGAAAGTATTATAGGTCTTGGTTCTTTAGGGGCTTTACCAGTAGCTATTTTAGTTTGGAGTATTGGCTTGTCTTTAGGAGGAACAACAGGATATGCTATTAATCCAGCTAGAGATATGGGGCCACGTATTATACATGCCTTAGTCCCTATTAAAGATAAAGGCTCAAAAGGATGGAGATACTCATGGATTCCCGTTCTAGGGCCAATCTTAGGTGCTATTGTGGCAGCAATTTTATTCCTCATACTAAAAAACTAGGTTTTTGCAATTGCTTGTGCTGCTATATAAGCACCCGTCCATGCGTTTTGAAAGTTGAATCCGCCTGTAATGGCATCAACATTAATTATCTCACCTGCAAAGTAAAGGTTGGGTAGTTTTTTACTTTTAAATGTTTTAAAATCTATTTCTTTTAAATCTATTCCGCCAGCAGTTACAAACTCTTCTTTAAAAGTACTTTTACCTTCTACCTTAAAAGAGCATTGAGTAAGTTGTAAGGCCAATTCTTTAATCACTTCTTTAGTTACATCTGCCCATTTTAATGTTTTATCTATACCCGAAGCTTTAGTGAGGTTAATCCATAAACGCCTAGGTATATCAACAGCGTTTGTACGTACAATTGTTTTTTTTGCCTCTACATTTTTAATTTCAAAAAAAACTGTTTCAAGCATTTCTGTAGTGTACTCTGGCACCCAATTTACAGTAATCCTAAAATTATACTTATACTCATTTAAGATAGTAGCTCCCCAAGCAGAAAGTTTTAAAATAGCAGGCCCACTCAAACCCCAATGTGTTATTAAAAGTGGCCCATCACTTTCTAAGACTGTTTGTTCTTTTACTTTACTACGTAATTGAATCACAATTTTAGAATTATAATGTCCCTTGGTAAGCACTTTAACTTCTGCATAGGTACTTAAACCTTGAACGTCTTCTATTCTTTTATCCTTAATATTAAAGGTAAATAACGAAGGAACTGGAGGGATTATAGTATGTCCCAAATCTTCTAATAAGTTCCAAACCTTAGGATTACTTCCTGTGGCAATTAAAAGCTTTTTGCATTTATAATCGGTGTTCATCGTAGTAATTTGCCAACCATTACTATCTTTTAATGGTATAAATGACTTTACAGAACTATTCTTAAGCACCCTAATACCTAGCTTTTTAGTTTCATTTAAAAAGCAGTCTATAATACTTTGCGAAGAATTACTTTTAGGAAAAACACGACCGTCTAATTCAATTTTTAAAGGAACCCCTCTTTCTTCAAAAAAAGCCATAACATCGCCTGTACTATGCGAATGGAAAGGACCTAATAATTCTTTCTTGCCTCTTGGATAATTTTCGGTAAGTACTTTAGGGTCAAATGCTGCGTGAGTAACATTACATCTACCGCCGCCAGAAACTTTTACTTTACCTAAGATCGTTTTACCACGTTCTAAAATTGCAATCTTTAGCTTCGGATTTTCTATATTAGCTTGTATTGCAGCATAAAAACCTGCTGCACCACCACCTATAATTAGCAGGTCGTACATTAATTAACCCTATCTGGATAGTTGGTAAATATTCCATCTACCCCAAACTCCTTCATTTTAATAATATCCTCGTTTTCATTAACGGTATAGGTATATACTTTAAAGCCTTCTTCTTGTAATTGTTTTGTATTCGCTTTAGTTAGCGTCTTAAACCAAGGATTTACAGCAACAGCCTTAAGCTCTTTTGCAACAGAAATAGCATCTAAAGGGTTTTCTTCTGTTAAAACAGCAAGGTCAATATTTGGATTTAGCTCACGCATAGCACGTAATTCATCCCAATTAAAACTGGAAATGACAAAATTAGACGCCGACCAACCTTTTTTGTTTACATAATAATCGATTATAAAATTGACCCTTTCAGAAGTATTTGCTCCTTTAAGTTCTATATTTAATTTTACTTTATTGTCAATCAATTTAAGTACTTCTTGTAGTGCTGGTATTTGATGATTTCCTTCTAAGATTACTTTTTTTAAATCGAAAATATTATACTCTTCTATTTTTCCGCCAGCATTAGACAAACGCTCTAAGCGCTCGTCATGAAAAACTACAATCTCACCACTTTTAATTTTAAAAACATCAATTTCAATCATATCAACACCTAAATCAAGTGCTTTTTGAATTGATGCTAAGGTATTCTCCGTTTCATATCCCATTGCACCTCTATGACCAATAACTAACATATCATTCTTTTTTATATTACAGGAATTAAAAAAAAGTGCCAAGAGCACTAAAAGACTATACGCTTTTTTCATGATTAAACTTTCATTAATAATTATAGGGTTTTTTATCTCATTACAAATTTAAGATTTTAAACAGTTATTTTATCCCCAGGAGTTAAAACAACCTTATTTGTATTGACTTGTATGGTTATTTCTTCATTTCCCGTTAGCTCAAAACTGGAACTTTCTATAGAAACTGTTATTTTAATTATACGGTTTCTAAAATTAATTTTGAAAGAATACGAATTCCACTCTTTAGGAATCTGAGGTGTAAAATGAAGTGTGTTATCAAGTACACGCATCCCTCCGAAACCTTCTACAATACTCATCCAAGTTCCTGCCATTGAAGTAATATGAAGCCCTTCGTCTACTTCTTTATTATAATCATCTAAATCTAAACGCGAAGTTCTTAAGTAAAAGGCGTAGGCTTGTTCCATGCGTCCTAATTTAGCAGCTTGAATACTATGCACACAGGGCGACAAAGAAGATTCGTGAACTGTAAATGGTTCATAAAAATCGAAATGTTTTTCTAATTCTTTTTTTGAAAAATGATCTTCAAACAAATAAAATCCTTGTAAAACATCTGCTTGCTTTATATATGGCGATCGCAAAATACGATCCCAACTCCATTTCTGATTTATTGGTCTCTCGGACTTCTTTAAATCATTAACCTTAATCATTTCTTTATCTAAAAAGCCATCTTGTTGTAAATAGATTTCCCTTTTTTTATCATAAGGAAAGAACATATTTTTTGAAACTTCACTCCATAGATTCGTTTCTGCATTTGTGAGTTTAGTTTGTGCTATTATTCTATCATAATCTAAAGTATACTCATCCTTAACTTTTTCTAACTGTACTAAGGTGTGTTGCATACACCATTTAGCTAAATAGTTAGTATACCAGTTATTATTAATATTATTTTCATATTCGTTAGGTCCAGTAACTCCTAAAATGACATATTTTTTCTTTTCTTTTGAATAACTAGCTCTTTGATGCCAAAATCTAGAAATAGCTATTAAAACTTCTAATCCCATCTCTGGAATATAACCGTAGTCCCCAGTAAAACGATAGTAATTGTATATAGCAAAAGCTATAGCTCCATTCCTGTGAATTTCTTCAAAAGTAATTTCCCATTCATTATGGCACTCTTCTCCATTCATAGTAACCATAGGGTACAATGCAGCACCGTTAGAAAAACCAAGTTTTTGTGCGTTTTCTATAGCTTTTTCTAGGTGGTTATAGCGATACTCTAATAAATTACGAGCTACAGTCTGGTTTTTTGTTGCCATATAAAAAGGAAGACAATAGGCTTCAGTATCCCAATATGTACTCCCTCCATACTTTTCTCCAGTAAATCCTTTTGGCCCTATGTTTAATCTAGAATCTTTTCCTAAATAAGTTTGATTTAGCTGAAAAATATTAAAACGAATGCCTTGCTGAGCTTTTACATCTCCTACAATGGTAATATCGCTCATATCCCATATAGCTTTCCAAGCTTTTTTTTGTTCTTCTAGCAAAGTAGAAAAACCAAGCTTTGATGCTTTTTCTAACACATTATTAGCTGCATTAACTACATTTTTATGGTTGCTAGAAATTGTATAACCACCATACTTAACTAGCTTTATATGTTGTTTCTTTTTAAGAGATAATGCATATTCTATTGCAACAAAATTTTTTGATTTTTCGAATTCTGTTGCTGCAATACTTTTACCTTCTAAGAAAACTTCAGCTTGCATATAGGTACAAGTATCAAAGTCCGTTTTCATGGTATGAGCTTCTATATAAGCCCTGTTATTTTTTAAAGTTGTTTGCGTGGTATTCCAAAATTTATCGTCCCAATTACTATCTTCATTTTTTATAGCTGAATCTAAATAGGGGATTATTTTTAGCTCTGCATCATTATTTAGTACTTCTAGATTATATTCAATTGCTCCTAGTTCGTCTATATTTAAACTCAGAAAGCGAGTAGAAGAAACTGAGATTTCAGTTCCATTCGCTAATTCAGCTACAAAACTACGTTTGTACCATCCCTCTTTCATATTAAGCTCACGTCTAAAATTTTCAACTTTTTTACAAGTTGCAAGATCTAAAGCTTCTCCGTTAAGGTAAATTTTAATCCCTATCCAATTTGGTGCATTTAAAACTTTTGCAAAGTACTCTGGATAACCATTTTTCCACCAACCAACTTTAGTTTTATCTGGATAATAAACTCCAGCTATATAACTCCCCTGAAATGTTTCCCCAGAATAGTCTTCTTCAAAATTAGCACGCTGTCCCATTGCACCATTACCGATACTAAAAAGACTCTCCGAAGATTTTACGCGCTTAGCATCAAAACCTTCTTCAATAATAGACCATTCATTAGGCAATATATAGTTTTGGTTCATTTAAACTTTTGCTATTTTTTTTAAAAAATCAATGTTTATTTCAGTAAAATCATTGAATACATAATCTGCCTCATTCAAAACCTTTTTATCACCAATGCCTATACTCAGCATATTAGCAGCATTTGCAGCTTTTATACCAGCCACTGCATCTTCAAAAACGATACAGTTTTCTGGTAAAACATTGAGTTTATTAGCTGCTACTAAGAAAACTTCAGGGTCGGGTTTAGCCTTAGAGACAGAATTACCATCTACTATAACATTAAAATAAGATATTAAATGTACTTTTTCAAGAATTGGTCTGGCATTTTTGCTTGCAGAACCTATAGAAATAGGCATGTTATTTGTTTTTAAAAAATCTAAAACTTTAAGCACATCTGGTAAAATCTCAGAAACATCCATTTTTTCAATATAAGCCAGATAATCTTTATTTTTATCTGCCATCCATAGATTAAACTGTTCTTGAGTAGCTTTTACATTACCTAATTCTAAAAGAATTTCTAAGCTTCTTTTTCTACTAACTCCTTTAAATAGCTCATTTTGTTCTTTCGTAAATTCAAAACCTAACTGATTCGCTAAATTTTTCCAAGCTTTATAATGGTATTTAGCAGTATCTACAATAACACCATCTAAATCAAATATAAATCCGATTTTTTGCATCCGTATAATTTGGGTGAAATTAATTAATCGTAGAGTTTCTCTCTATTAAGGTAGGTGCTATAATTTTAGTTTGGTAGGTTTCTTCTTCATCTTCACTTTCTATTTTATGAATAAGCATTTCTGCAGCTGTTTCTCCCATTTTTTCTCCATGTTGTGCTATTGAAGTTAAACTAGGATTTGCATACTTTGATAACAACCCATCTGTAAAACCAATAAAGGAAATATCTTCAGGGATTTTATGTCCTAAATCCTGAGCAACTTGCATTCCATAGACAGAAAAAATCTCATTAACCGTTAAAATAGCGTCAACTTTTGCGTTTTTAATAAAGTCCTGTATTAATTGCTCATCAATGTCCATAGAGGGCATTCTTAGCATTAATGCATTTTCTTCTTTTATTCCAAATTCTTTTAAGGCTTTTTGATATCCTGCTGTTCTAGATTTGCTAACACTAAGATAATCATAGGTCGTTATTATCCCTATTCTTTTTCTGCCTTGCTTAATTAGTTTCTTAGTTGCTAAATATGCTCCCAAGACATCGTCAATAATTACCTTGTCGCATTCAACCTCATTTGTAATTCTATCAAAAAGCACTAAAGGGATACCTTGTTCGGTTATTTCTTTTAAGTGGTTGTAATCATTCTCCTTTTGGGTTCCCGATGATAAGGACATAATAAAACCATCAATACTTCCATTGGCAAGCAATTCTACATTAATAACTTCTTTATCAAAGGATTCATCAGATAGGCATACAATAACGTTATATCCTTTTGTATTTGCATATTTCTCTATCCCTTGTAT
>CAZLUS010000049.1:0-9077 GCA_964562775.1 uncultured Flavobacteriaceae bacterium
CATACTATATGAAAGCAGGCATCGTAGGTCTACCCAATGTTGGAAAATCAACACTTTTTAATTGTTTGTCTAATGCGAAAGCGCAAAGTGCAAACTTTCCGTTTTGTACCATTGAACCAAATATAGGTGTGGTAAATGTGCCAGATGCTAGATTAGAAAAATTAGAGTCTTTAGTAAATCCAGAAAAAGTAATCCCTGCAACTGTAGAGATTGTTGATATTGCAGGTTTGGTAAAAGGTGCCAGTAAAGGAGAAGGTTTGGGTAACCAATTTTTAGGAAACATTAGAGAAACAGATGCTATTCTTCATGTATTACGCTGTTTTGATAATGATAATATTGTACATGTTGATGGTTCTGTTGACCCTATACGGGATAAAGAAACCATTGATATGGAATTGCAGCTTAAAGACCTAGAAAGCGTAGAAAAGAAGTTAGACAAAGTGAAAAGAGCAGCTAAAACGGGTAACAAAGAGGCTCAAAAAGAAGAAGCTGTACTAATTACTTTAAAAGATGCTTTAGAAGCAGGTAAGTCTGTAAGAGCTATTGAAATTAATGAAGATGATAGAACGGAATTTGTAAAACCTTTGCAATTAATTACAGATAAACCTGTACTATATGTCTGTAATGTTGATGAAGGTGCTGCCGTAAACGGTAACGCTTATGTAGAAAAGGTAAAAACCACAGTTGCAAGTGAAAATGCTGAAGTAATTTTTCTTGCAGTGGGTACAGAGGCAGACATTACTGAATTAGACACTTTTGAAGAGCGCCAAATGTTTTTAGAAGATTTAGGCCTTTCAGAACCTGGTTCTGCTAAATTAATTCGTGGGGCATATAAATTATTGAATTTAGAAACTTATTTTACTGCTGGTGTTAAGGAAGTGAGAGCGTGGACAATACCAGTAGGGGCAACAGCTCCAAAAGCAGCAGGGGTTATTCATACAGATTTTGAAAAAGGTTTTATTCGTGCAGAAGTAATATCGTATTCAGACTATATAGAATATGGTAGTGAACCCAAAGTAAAAGAAGCTGGTAAAGTACGTGTAGAAGGTAAAGAATACATTGTAAAAGATGGCGATGTGATGCATTTTAGATTCAACGTTTAATAGGCTATCAACAATTCTCTTATTTCTTTTGTTGATTACTTTCCATGGCTTCCATTTTAATTATTACTGCTAAATTCTATATTAGCGAGGATAATCTTTATTGATGGCAAACACCCAATATACAGAAGAAAATATACGCTCCCTTGACTGGAAAGAGCATATTCGTATGCGTCCAGGAATGTATATAGGGAAACTCGGGGACGGTTCTTCTGCAGATGATGGTATCTATATTCTTTTAAAAGAAGTTATCGATAATTGTATCGATGAGTTTGTAATGGGAGCAGGTAAAACTATCGAAATAGTTATAAAAGATAGTGTAGTAAAAGTAAGAGATTATGGAAGAGGTATACCACTAGGAAAAGTGGTAGATGTTGTTTCTAAGATGAATACTGGTGGTAAGTACGATTCACGAGCTTTTAAAAAATCTGTAGGTCTTAATGGGGTTGGCACCAAGGCTGTAAATGCACTTTCTAATTATTTTAGAGTAGAATCTATACGTGACGGACAATCAAAAGCTGCCGAATTTAAGGCAGGAAATCTAGTTAACGAAGAATTAATAAGTTCTACAAAACGAAAAGGAACACAGGTTAGTTTTGTTCCTGATGAAAGTATTTTTAAAAAATACAAGTACCGCAATGAGTATGTAGAACGCATGCTTAAAAATTATGTGTATTTAAACCCAGGTTTAACCATTGTTTTTAATGGTGAAAAGTTTCATTCGGAAAACGGTTTAAAAGATTTATTAGAAGACAATAATAATCAAGATGATTTTTTATACCCCATAGCGCATTTAAAAGGAGATGATATTGAGGTTGCCATAACACATAGTAAAACACAATATAGTGAGGAGTACCATTCTTTTGTTAATGGACAACATACTACGCAGGGAGGTACCCACCAAGCGGCGTTTAGAGAGGCGATTGTAAAAACTATTAGAGATTTTTATGGTAAAAACTACGATGCATCAGATATTAGAAAATCGATAATTTCTGCTATAGCTATAAAGGTTATGGAGCCTGTTTTTGAGAGTCAGACAAAAACAAAATTAGGTTCAACAGATATGGGTGGCGATTTGCCAACCGTCAGAACTTATATTAATGATTTTATTGGGCGTTATTTAGATAACCACCTTCATAAAAACCCAACAGTAGCCGAAGCGATTCAAAAGAAAATAGTTCAAGCAGAAAAAGAACGTAAAGAATTATCTGGTATTCGCAAACTGGCTAGAGATAGAGCTAAAAAAGCCAACCTTCACAATAAAAAGCTTAGAGATTGTCGTGTACATTTACAAGACATGAAAAAGGATAGAAGACTAGAAAGCACACTCTTTATTACCGAAGGGGATTCTGCATCTGGTTCTATTACTAAATCTAGAGATGTAAATACCCAAGCAGTATTTAGTTTAAGAGGTAAGCCTTTAAATTCTTATGGCATGTCTAAAAAGATAGTCTATGAGAATGAAGAATTTAATCTGCTACAAGCAGCTCTCAATATAGAAGACGCTATGGATGGTTTGCGTTATAATAATATTGTTATAGCAACAGATGCAGATGTTGATGGAATGCATATTCGCTTGCTTTTAATTACGTTCTTTTTGCAGTTTTTTCCAGAATTGATAAAAGAGAACCACTTATATATATTACAAACCCCTTTATTTAGAGTGCGTAATAAAAAAGAAACTATTTATTGTTATAGTGAAGAAGAAAGAAGAAATGCAATTGAAAAGCTGACCGGAAAACCAGAAATTACACGATTTAAAGGCTTAGGGGAAATTTCACCAGATGAGTTTAAGCATTTTATTGGTGATGATATTAGATTAGAACCTGTAATGCTAGATAAGGCAATGTCTATAGAAGAATTACTAAAATTTTATATGGGTAAAAATACACCTGACCGTCAAGAATTTATAATTAAAAACCTTAAAGTAGAACTCGATTTAGTTGAATAAATTTAACTGTAAATCAGAATAATAAGATATTTTAATACATGGATGATAATAAAGAATTGAACGAGGATTTTTCTAATCAAGAAGAAGCTTCAGACGATGCCTTGACCCGAGTAACGGGCATGTATAAAGATTGGTTTTTAGATTATGCTTCTTATGTAATTCTTGAACGAGCTGTACCTGCAATTGAAGATGGTTTTAAACCTGTACAACGCAGAATAATGCATGCGCTAAAAGAGTTAGACGATGGCCGTTATAATAAAGTAGCTAATGTAGTAGGGCATACTATGCAATATCACCCTCATGGAGATGCTAGTATTGCAGATGCTATGGTGCAAATAGGTCAAAAAGACCTTTTGATAGACACGCAAGGTAACTGGGGAAATATTCTTACTGGTGATAGGGCTGCTGCTTCAAGGTATATAGAAGCTAGATTGTCTAAATTTGGTTTAGAAGTAGTTTTTAGCCCTAAAATTACCGAATGGCAACTCTCTTATGATGGCAGAAAGAAAGAACCTGTAAACCTTCCTGTTAAGTTTCCATTACTTTTAGCACAGGGAGCAGAAGGTATTGCGGTTGGTTTGTCTACCAAAGTACTCCCTCATAATTTTATAGAACTTATAGATGCATCTATAAAGCATCTAAAAGGCAGGAGTTTTAAAATATTTCCAGACTTTCCAACATCTGGTGTTATAGATGTTACAAATTATAATGATGGCTTACGTGGAGGTAAAATACGTGTGCGAGCTCGAATCGAAACCTTAGATAAAAATACTTTAATCATTAAAGAAATTCCGTATGGTACAAATACATCTTCTTTAATAGATTCTATCCTTAAAGCAAATGATAAGGGAAAAATAAAAATTAAAAAAATTGAAGATAATACTGCAGCAGATGTTGAGATTATAGTACATCTTCCTTCTGGTATCTCTCCAGACAAAACCATAGATGCCCTGTATGCATTTACATCTTGCGAATCTTCAATATCTCCTTTAGGCTGTATTATTGAAGATAACAAACCTATTTTTATGGGAGTAACAGAAATGTTACGCAGATCTACAAATAGTACTGTTGCGCTTCTTAAGGCGGAGTTAGAAATTCAGTTGAATGAATTAGAAGAACAATGGCATTTTGCCTCGCTAGAGCGTATTTTTATTGAAAATCGTATTTATAGAGAAATAGAAGAAGAAGAAACTTGGGAGGGCGTTATTGCCGCTATAGATAAGGGCTTAAAACCCCACACCAAAAACCTTAGAAGAGCTGTAACCGAAGAAGATATAACAAGACTAACAGAAATACGTATTAAACGAATTTCTAAGTTTGACTTAGATAAAGCCAAGCAACACTTAGATAGTTTAGAAGAACGCATAGCTGAAACTAAAAACTATTTAGCGAATCTTATCGATTTTGCTATTGCATATTTTCAAGAACTTAAAAAGAAATATGGAAAGGGTAGGGAACGAAAATCTGAAATTCGAGTATTTGACGATATTGAGGCTACTAAGGTTGTTATTAGAAACACCAAACTCTACGTAAATAGAGAAGAAGGTTTTGTTGGTACATCGCTAAAACGCGATGAATACGTTACGGATTGTAGTGATATTGACGATATTATAGTTTTTACCAAAAAAGGGGAAATGATGGTTACAAAAGTTGACTCCAAAACTTTTGTAGATAAAAACATCATCTATATAGCAGTATTTAAGAAGAAAGATAAGCGTACTACATTTAATATGATTTATAAAGATGGCAGGGGAGGCCCTAGCTATATTAAACGCTTTAATGTTACTAGTGTTACCAGAGATAGATTATATCCGCTGACTAATGGAAAAGCAAGTTCAGAGGTATTGTATTTTACAGCAAACCCTAATGGAGAAGCAGAGGTAATAACTGTACATTTAAGACAATCTGGAAGTATTAAAAAATTGAAATGGGATATTGATTTTGCCGATGTTTTAATTAAAGGCAGAAGCTCTAAGGGTAATATTGTAACTAAATATCCTGTAAAACGTATAGAACTTAAAGAAAAAGGACTTTCTACTTTAAAACCACGTAAAATTTGGTTTGATGATATTGTGCAACGATTAAATGTGGATGAAAGAGGAGATTTGCTTGGAGAGTTTAGATCAGACGATTTATTATTAGTCATCAATCAAAAGGGATATGTAAAAACAATTTCTCCAGAGTTAAATCTGCGTTTTGATGATGATATGATTGTTTTAGAAAAATGGAACCCTAAAAAACCTATTTCAGCCATTTATTTTGATGGAGAAAAAGAACGCTATTATATAAAACGTTTTCTTATCGAGAATCCCAATAAAGAAGAACTTATAATCACAGAACATCCAAAATCGCAATTAGAGTTAGTAGTAACAGATTGGAGGCCTGTAGTAGAATTAGAGTTTGTAAAACCAAGAGGAAAAGAAGCGAAAGAAAATCAAAAAGTAATACTTGAAGAATTTATTTCGATTAAAGGTATAAAGGCACTAGGCAATCAATTAACCACAGAAAAATTAAAGAATGTTAATCCCCTAGAACCACTATTATACGAAGAAGAGACACCTTCATCTACAAATGAAATTGAGGTAATAGAAGAAGAAAATGTAAATGTTGACGATAAAAAAACAGACAACGATGACGAGACGCAAATAACTTTATTTTAATCTAAAAATTGAATAAGAGCAATTTCTAAAGTAATTTTGTTTAGCTATTATTAAATATTATAGTAGAATAGTATCTAAATATTGAACAGTTTGTACATAGGCATCTAAGATGTCTATATTTGATTAAAATAAAAACACCACATGGATTTAACAAACCCTTTTGTTTACGGAGCTCCTGCTTTTATTGCATTTATATTGGCTGAAATTGCATACAGTCATTCACATGATAATAAAGGACTCTATGTTTGGAAAGACTTTTTAGCTAGCGGCGCTATGGGCGTTGGTTCTGCTATAATTGGCCCCTTAATGAAAATAACGGTATTAATTGTAGTTTTTAATTGGGCTTTTGAATTTTTTAATCCGGTTGTTGACGTTGTTACTGGTGCAAGAAAAAACATACTAGGGTATAATACTTTTGGGTTCGAATGGTACATCTTTTTATTAGCACAATTAGCAGATGATTATACCTATTATTGGTTTCACAGAGCGAATCATGAAATACGAGTATTATGGGCAGCACATATTGTACATCACTCATCCGATCATTTTAATTTAGGTACTGCTATTCGTAATGGTTGGTTCACAATATTATACAAACCTTTCTTTTATATGTGGATGCCAGCAATAGGTTTTCCTGTAGAAGTAGTGGTTTTTGCCATGGGAATTGAGGCATTTTGGCAATTTCAGTTGCATACGCAATATGTTCCAAAAATGGGATGGATTGAGAAGATTTTCAATACCCATACCATGCACCAAGTACACCACGCACAAAATGTGGAGTATTTAGATAAGAACCATGGCGGGTTCTTAAATATCTTTGATAAGATTTTTGGCACATGGAAAGAACTTGACGATGATACAGAAGTCAAATTTGGAGTGATTCACGCACCAGAATCATACAATCCTTTGGTTATTTTAACCCATGAGTATAAGGACATTTGGAATGATATGAAAAAGTCACCTAAACTATCGCATAAATTAATGTACATTTTTGGACCTCCAGGATGGAGCCACGATGGAAGTACTTTAACTGTGAGACAACAGCAACGCTTATATGAAAAGCAACAAAGTGAGAACCCCGAAGCTGTTTTTAATAGACCAAATTAGTATTTAAGATAGTATAGTAAAAGAAAAAAGCCTAATCTAGTTAGGCTTTTTTTATACGATTTAATCTTCTATTATTTCTTCACTAGGTTTCTTATTCTTTTTCATTCGCATATCAAAGAACTCTACCATTAAAGAGAACGCGATTGAGAAGTAAAGATATCCCTTAGGTATTGTACCAACTTCTTGGTCTAATATTACCAAGTGCGATAAATGAGCTGCTTCTGCAACTAGCATAAATCCAATTAGAATTAAAAAAGATAAGCCAAGCACCTGAATGGATGGATGTCTGTTCACAAAATCACCTACAGGGTTTGCAAATAACATCATAATTAAAACAGAAATAACAACAGCTACAATCATTAAAATAAGTGCATCATTTGGGTTAGGTGATATTCCATTAGTCATACCAATAGCAGTAAGGATAGAGTCAAAAGAGAATACAATGTTTATAATGGTTATCTGTATAATTGCATTTGTAAGAGTCTTTGACCTTCCTTTTTTTACCTCGCGTTCATCATGACCTTTATCTTCTATTTTCTCTCTAATTTCTTTAGTGCTTTTATATAACAAAAAGAGTCCACCTATAAAAAGAATTAGTGCCTGCCAGCTAATACCTCCATGAATCCAAGATTCACTTAAAACAATAAAAGGTTTTTTTAGTGATGTAAGCCATGTTATACCAAATAGGAGTAGAATTCGCATTGCCATTGCAAGGACTAAACCTATATTGGTTGCTTTTTTTCTATTCTTCTTTTCTAGTTTACCAGCAGCAATAGATATAAATATGATATTGTCAATACCAAGTACAATCTCTAAAAAAGTTAATGTTAATAGAGCTATCCACGCATCTGGACTTGTAAAAATTTCAAACATGCTTATTGTGTTTTATATGCGGTTCCTCTTAATTTTTTAGAGTCACCTACTGTATTAAATTCAAATGTATAAGAACTATCCGAAGTTGTCAAAATTTTTATATGAATAGATTTTTCTTCTTTTTTATTTTTAGGATGCAGTTGCTTTAGCACATATTCGCAATCGTTTATCCATCGAATAGCAGAGGTGTCAATTTTATTATTAAAAAAATCTATTTCAATACTATCCTTTCGCACAAACCTTGTGGTGAGGCTATCTCCATCTAAAACACTAGTAAAAGTAAAGACCCCAGTTTTAAAATCTTTACAGTTACGCTTTGGTGCATTCTTACAAGAAAAAGAAATAAGCATTAAAAAGAGAACACAAAATAGTGTGGTTTTTTTCATTGTGGAAAATTACTAAAAATACTTAGGGTAATTTATAGCTATTATATCTTTATAATATTTAAAGTTGATGATAGCGCAGTCAAAAAGGATAGCAATAACTTCTTTAAGTTTATTTTTCTGTTAAATAATTTCATTTTTTTACGTAATATTTAAAAAAAATACATTTTCCTTAAATTTTATGTTATAATGTATTAATTTTGCTGAAAATAATGTTATAATGAGTAAGGTAAAACTCGATGAAATAGATCATCAGATATTAAATATGTTAATTGAGAACACTAGAACTCCATTTACAGATATTGCTAAAAAGCTATTAATATCAGCAGGAACGGTACATGTGCGTGTGAAAAAAATGGAAGAATCGGGTATTATAAAAGGTTCTTCTTTAACGCTAGATTATCTAAAATTGGGCTATTCTTTTATAGCTTATGTTGGTATTTTTCTTGAAAAAACACATCAAACAAAATTTGTATTGGAACGTCTTTCGCAAATACCAAACGTTACTGTTGCACATATTACTACAGGTAAGTTTAATATCTTTTGTAAAATTAGAGCTAAAGATACTACGCATGCTAAAAATATTATTTTTAAGATAGACGATATTGATGGTATTAGCCGTACAGAAACTATGATCTCTTTAGAGGAAAGCATAAACGATAAAAAACGTTTAATGCATGCCATTTTTAATGAATTATAAAAGCAAAATGAATAGTAGTGCTTTAGATTCTTCAGAATATAATCCGTATTATGAACCCTATATTTCTGTAGTTGGAGAGATTGATTTATTAGATTGCTTACAAAAAGATTTAAACAGTTTTGTAGATTTTATTAATACTATTCCCAATGAAAAATTAGATTACGCGTACGCTTCCGATAAATGGACGGTGGCAGAGGTACTAATACATTTATTAGATTCTGAAAGGGTTTTTCAATATAGAGCCTTACGTTTCGCTAGAAACGACACAACCAAAATACCAGGTTTTGATCAAGATATTTATGT
>CAZLUS010000049.1:9177-15688 GCA_964562775.1 uncultured Flavobacteriaceae bacterium
GTTTCGCTAGAAACGACACAACCAAAATACCAGGTTTTGATCAAGATATTTATGTCCCAGCTAGTAGGGCTAATGAAAGAACCAAAGCGTCTATTATCTCAGAATTTAAAGCTATTAGAAATGCCACAATAGATTTGTTTAACTCCTTAAATACAGAAGAGTTGAAAAGAGTTGGTATAGCAAGTGATAGTCCTATTAGTGTTAGGGCTTTAGGTTTTATAATATGTGGTCACCTAAAACACCATAAGCGTATTATAGAAGTACATTATCTATAGTATATAACCTATAATAAAATATTAATTCAAGTATAGATATCCTGACATAGACTTACTACTTCCATCTATATCTACAAAATTTAAAATATAGAAATATAACCTAATCTAAGTTTAAAATGCTCAAGAATTTGTTTCTTTATGAGAGTGAAATAAGAAACTATAAATGAAATACCATAGGCATAATTGC
The DNA here is from genome assembly GCA_964562775.1 of uncultured Flavobacteriaceae bacterium. Classification (GTDB taxonomy): domain Bacteria; phylum Bacteroidota; class Bacteroidia; order Flavobacteriales; family Flavobacteriaceae; genus Croceitalea. The sequence goes on from CAZLUS010000049.1 coordinate 9,640, forward strand.
ATGATTTTCTGCTAAAATGAGTTAAATTTAGCTTTTTAGGCGCATACTAATTAAGATAGACTTTCATACGAAACACAACCGTTAATAAGTCTAAGATATTGTTATAAGTCTATTATTGTTAAAGTATTAGCTCTTATAATAATTAGATAAGCCACAAGCAATACAATTGAAAACTTACTTAGCATGAGATTTTAATATAAATCTTGTGAGATATCTAGGTCAGAGTCTATCTCTACCTCAATATTAGCTTCAGACGTATTTTCTAGAGCAGTTTCGTTTACTGTATTTTCAAGCTTTTTTTCCATATTCTCTTCAAAGTTTGAAATGAAATTGGAAAGGCTTTTACTTATTTTAACCAGATATATAGTATCATCAGTTTTTATTTCTACAGCTTCAATCAATTCGCCATTAGGTTTTCTTAAGGTAATAATATCATCATCTCCGTATCCATGAGGATATAGATCAATAAGCAAGGCAGCTAGCGAATGATCTATCTTTTTGTAGTCAATAATTATTCTTTTCATGATTAGGTATTTAGTTTGTTGACCTAAACTATGAATATTTAAAAACCTGTATTTTAAAGAGTTGTGAATTACAAGATTTAGTATATGTAATCCTTAATCTTTGTAGTATGCAAATGCTTTGTTATATAAATTTTCGGGAATTTTGACATCTAAGACCGTAGTTCCTATTTGCGATAAGAGTACAAAATTGATATCACCGTGCGTGTTTTTCTTATCGTGTTTTAAGAGTGTTAGTATAGTTTCTATATCAGTAGTAGAAAATGCAACCTTTTTAAATTTTTTCAGAAAGGCTTTTTTTATTTCATTCAAATCAATGCTAGATAGTCCGCATAGTTTATGAGAAAAATAACCTTCTATAATCATACCTATAGCTATGGCTTCACCATGCAGTAATGTATCTAGTTTAGGATTTTCTAAAAAATACGATTCTATGGCATGCCCAATAGTATGACCAAAATTTAATTTTTTGCGTATGCCGTGCTCTTTTGGGTCTTGTTGTACAACTTCATTCTTTATGAATACAGATTTTTGAATGAATGTTATATCGCAAAAGTTTTCAGTATTTATGAGTTCAATCCAATAATTTGCATCACTTATTAGCCCATGTTTTAGCATTTCGGCAAAACCACTATTACGTTGTCTCTTATCTAAGGTTTTTAAAAACTCTGGATAGATTAAAACCATTACAGGCTGATTAATAACACCAATCTGATTCTTTAAAGCACCTAAGTCTACACCAGTCTTGCCCCCAATAGATGCATCTACCATAGCTAATAGCGTAGTGGGAATATTAATAAAGTCTATACCTCTTTTATAGGTAGAAGCTACAAAACCTCCTAAATCTGTAACAACACCACCGCCAAGATTAATAAGCAAACTTTTTCTATCTGCTCCTAAATTTGATAATTCTTGCCATACTTTTAAGCACGCAGCAATATCTTTATATTCTTCGCCTGCTTTTATTTCAATTATAGCATCAACATTAAAATTTATCAGTTCTTTAAAATAAGGAAGGCAGTCTTTGTTTGTGTTTGTATCTACTAAGACAAAAACTTTAGAATAGGAGCTATTCTTTAAAAATTGCCTGATTTTTGCTTTGGCTACTTCTGTAAAATGAACATCATATGTGGCTGTAGATACTGTTTCCATCAAAAAAAATCTAAGACAAAATAAAGACATATTTACAGAAAAGAATAACATTCTCGTTCTTATCTTTGATCTTTATGAATTTAATAAATATGGAACGAATTTTTGAGAATACCGCAACTGCTTTTCAACTTAAAACAGATTCTCAGTTAGAGCGTGCTTATTTTCTTTTTAAAATGATAGCGAATGAGCCTTTGGTACGCATAGGTACTGCGGTTACAAATTTTGCTCTAAATGCGCATTTGCCTGTTGATGGCTTAATAAGAGCTACTGTTTTTGATCATTTTTGTGGGGGGGTTAATGAAGAAGATTGTTTGCCGGTAGTTGATAAAATGTATGAGAAATGTGTTTCTTCTGTATTAGATTATTCTGTAGAAGGAAAAGAAGGAGATGACCCTTTAGACAATGCATTAGCAAAAACTTTAAAAATTTTAGATTTTGTAAAAGAGAAAAAAGCAATACCATTTGCTGTATTTAAGCCTACTGGCTTTGGTAGGTTCGCTTTGTATCAAAAAGTAGGGGAGGGCAAACCGCTTTCTCAGGAAGAGACTGCAGAATGGCAAAGGGTTTTAAATAGGTTTGATAAAGCGTGTAAAAAAGCTTATGATTTAGATGTAGCATTATTAATTGATGGGGAGGAGAGTTGGATGCAAGATGCAGCCGATCAAATTGTAGAGGATTTAATGCGAAAGTATAATAAAAAGAAAGCTGTCGTTTTTAATACATTACAAATGTATAGATGGGATAGGTTGGACTATTTGGAGAAACTGCATGGAAAAGCAATTACAGAAGGATTTAAAATTGGCATAAAAGTAGTACGTGGCGCATATATGGAAAAAGAAAACGAGCGCGCCGAAAAGTTTGGATACCCAACACCAATATGTGCTTCAAAAAAAGCAACGGATGAGAATTTTGATGCTGCAGTCTATTATATGATGAATAATTTAAATATTATTTCATTTTTTGTAGGAACACATAATGAGAATAGTTGCTACCGACTTATGAAGCTTATGCAAGAAGCTAATATTGCTCATAACGACCCTAGAGTTTGGTTTGGACAACTTTTTGGAATGAGCGACCATATATCATATAATTTGGCAGATAAAGGCTATAATGTTGCAAAGTATTTACCTTTTGGCCCTGTTCGCGATGTGATGCCGTATTTAATACGTAGAGCCGAAGAAAACACCTCTGTAGCTGGGCAGACAACAAGAGAGTTAGCATTATTAAAGAAGGAGCGAAAGCGAAGAAAAATATAGCTTATTCTTTTGAGTCAATTTGCGCTATAATAATTTTATCTGGGCAATTCTGCAATTTAATTTCTTGCCCTTTATAGGTTACAATATAGCTTTTACAGGGTTTTGATTTAGTATCACTTTTTTTGAAATCTACATCACCATTGGTAAAGACATTAGAAAAATAAACACTATCTAATTCCATAGACTTAATTTTTGTTTTCGCCTCATCAGCGTAGCTTAGTGGTTTAGATCTAATATCTTTAAGTACGCGGCAGTTAGGTAGGTAACAGAAAGAAATGCCGTTTTCTCCTGATTTTTTTTTAAGAATAAATGCTAGAAATACAAGTCCGATAGATACTCCAACCAAATACCAGCCTAAGCGTTTTATAAAAGCCATTAAGAATTAAAAAATTAAAAAGTTGATATCTTTATAAGAGATGTTAAACCATTCTCCTACAGATTTACTGGTTAAAATGCCATGGTACATATACAGACCGTTTCTAAAACCCTTATCAAAGCGTAGGGAGTGTTCTAAACCTCCATCTTCCCCAAGTTTTAGTAAATAAGGTGTAAAGATATTACTTATAGAAATAGTAGATGTTCTAGGATATCTTGAAGGTATATTAGGAACACCATAATGGATAACCCCATATTTTTCTATAGTTGGTTTTGCATGCGTTGTAACTTCAGAAGTCTCAAAACAGCCGCCGGTATCAATGCTTACATCAATAATCACAGCCCCTTTTTTCATGTTTTCTACCATAGCGGTAGAAACAATAACTGGAGACCGTCCTTTACCTCTAGTAGCTCCAATAGCTACATCGCAGCGTTTTAAGGCCTTTAGTAAATTTTTTGGCTGTATGGTAGAGGTGTATATAGTTCTGTTTAAATTGGTCTGTATAGTACGTAGTTTAGTAATAGAGTTATCAAAAACTTTAATATTTGCACCAAGACCTAAAGCGGAGCGCGCAGCAAACTCGGCTACGGTACCTGCACCAATAATCACCACTTCTACAGGAGGCACACCACTAATATTACCAAACATTAAACCATTCCCTTTATTAGTAGCAGCCATTAGTTCAGAAGCTACTAGAATAGATGAGATTCCTGCAATTTCACTTAAAGAACGAACAGCTGGGTGTTTGCCATCTTCATCTCTAATATACTCAAAGGCAATAGCTGTAATTCTTTTTTTAGCAAGTGCTTCAAAATAGGCTTTCTTATGTGTTTTAATTTGTAATGCAGAAATAACAATAGTCTGCGGATTCATTAATGTAATTTCTGCAAGACTAGGAGGTTCTACTTTTAAAACAATTGGGCAAGCAAAAACCTTTTTTGTGTCTTTGGTAATCTCACCGCCCGCGTTGGTATATTCTATATCTGAATAATTCGCACCAACACCAGCACCAGATTCTATAAGTACACGGTGGCCATGTGCTGTTATAGCATTTACAGCATCTGGAGTTAAGCAAATACGTTTTTCTTGAAACTGGTTTTCTTTAGGTAAACCTATAAAAAGCTCCCCTTTTTGTTTTAATATCTCTAAAGTTTCTTCTTGTGGAAGTAACTGTTGTTTACTAAACGGGGAAGATGCTTGTGCCATTACTGTTAAATCTAAAATTTGTTAAAGATTTATGTAAAGCTATTCAAAAAAAAGGAAAGTTATCGTTATTCAAACATTTAGGTGTATTGATAAGGCAAAAAACGTATTGGCATTATATAAAGTGAGGACTTATAAAAAAGAACTTTTGCTTTAAAGCGTTTTTTTTAGCGCTTCTAATTTCTCACGCTCTTTACGTAATTCTTCTTTGGCTTTTAACAGCTGAAGCTCTTCATCCATAGCTTTAAGGTCAATACCATGTATATGCTTGTCTACAAGTTTTATACGAATAAAATAAACAATAGGCACTATAACTACAGAAACACCTATAACATAAAGAATTTCATTTTCATCTATTTGGTTTGACTCATAAGTGAGTACACTTAATAATTGAAAGCTATACATTGCAATGGGTATTAGGATAGCATGATACCACCATTGTTTGCTAGTTACAAACCAAATTACTAATAACATCAATGGAACTAACTTGGAAGCTAGATAATAAAGATAATAAGAAGCATCTTCGAAACCATTACTGCCAACTGTGATGAATAAAAAATTAATTTCCTTAGCGCCAGGCTCTAAATATTTATGAAAATAAATGACAAAAGGAGAAAGGGCAATTAGAAGGGCAAGTAATCCTTCTAAGAGTAATTTTTTTTTGGTCTTATTTTTTAAAGCAGGTTCCACTAAAACTTTAACTCAAAAAAATAATATTTATTATAAAAAAAAGTCTTTGGAAATCCAAAGACTTAATTTTCATTCAAATAAAATATAATTTATATTTTTTTGAATTTTTTTTTGTCGATTTGGACAGTATTGTCAAAATCTTCATCTGTTAAAACATCAGTTGAAACAGCAACCATTGCCAAAAAAGCAACAGCAAAAAGGCCAAAAAATAATTTTTTAGTGTTCATCATACTAAAATTTTTGGGTTAATAATTGAATCAATTAAATCAAATGTAATGCATTTCATCGATAAAATATGCATTTTGTCGATGAAAAATAACTTTCAATACTGTTTTTTAACATTTAACGGAATAAAAATCAGTCAGACTTTATAAAACTAGGGTAAAATATATAGTCTTCTATGGTTTAGTACTCGATTAGCCGTGTATTTTCACCTAATATATTAAGGTTTATCTTTATATTATTATCAGGTAAGAGGTTTGAAATTTTTTCTGGCCATTCTATAAAGACATAAGCTTTTGTATTAAAATAGTCTTCAATACCCATATCTAGAGCTTCTTCTTCTTGTTCTATACGGTAAAAGTCGAAATGATAGGCTAAAATTGCTCCTTGCGTATTATGGTATTCGTTTACCAAACCAAAAGTGGGGCTATTGCCAGGATCCACAGCTCCTAGTTCTTTTATGATTGATTTTATAAGTGTAGTTTTTCCTACCCCCATTGGGCCGTAAAAACAGATAATACATGGGCTTAGTTTAGCTAGTAATCTTTTTGAAACGGAATCGATTTCTTCAATTCTAAATTCTTCTCTCACTTTTGTATTAACTTATTTAGCTTCCAAAACTACAAAAG